>JAFSBD010000228.1 GCA_017442025.1 Clostridia bacterium | reverse complement strand
CTTCAATAGAGGGGATGCTGGGGATCCCGCCTGCCTTTTCGGTTGAAAGGCTGGCGGCGGTAGAGGCAAAATTGCCGATATCCTTCAATTGCTCGGCGGATAATTCACTCGGCGCGCAATCGAATGCCAATATTCTGCTGACCGCGCTGCCGCCGAAGATATCGCCGGCGCCGGTTGTATCGATAGGGCAGACCTCGGGGCAGCGGACGTAACATTCGCCGCGCTTATTTTTAAAATAGGCACCCTTGGGGCCTAAGGTGATCATCGCAAGGGACACCCCGAACTGCGCCAGCAGTTTTTCGGCGCCCTCTTCGGGGGAGCAATTCCAAAGGAACTCCACCTCTTCATCGCTGATCTTTACCACGTCTGCCTGCGCCAACCCCCAAAGGATCTGCTCCTTGGCTTCTTCCATACTGCGCCACAGGGGCTTGCGCAGGTTGGGGTCATAGGTGATCAGCTTGCCCTTGGATCTGGCATAGGCAACGGCATCGTAGGTTGCCGAACGCGCAGGCTCGTCGGTCAGGCTCAGCGATCCGAAATGGAAGACCTTGGCTTGGTCGATGAGGCTTAGATCCAGTTCTTCGAACCGAAGGCGGGTATCTGCGCCGGGTTTGCGGGCAAAGGAAAAAGCGCGGTTCCCGGTCGGATCGATGGTAACAAAGGCCAGCGTGGTGAAGGTATCGGGGTCGATAATGATGCCACTGCTGTCAATGCCTGCATTATTGAGCGTGCCGATCAAAAGCTTGCCGAAGGCATCGTCGCCCACCTTGCCAAGCAGGGCAGTTTTTGCACCGTATTTGGTCAGTGCTGCCAGAAAATTAGCGGGTGCGCCGCCCGGATGGGCAACCATGGTGGGATAACCTTCTTCATCCGTCGTAGCGCAGGTAAAATCGATCAGCAATTCGCCGATCGCAACAACGTCAATCATAAGTTCCTCCTTTATTTTGCCGCAGGGTACTCTGTGCACAGCAGACGGTAGGGTGCCTCATCCTCTTCAATGGCAGGGAACCGACCCATGGGAGGATTGAAGCGGTTATCGTTGGCATCGTCGTTGCACTGGCTGACCTCGCCCAGAAGAACAGCGCCGGTTCCGGGCTCCACCTCAAAATCGTGGTAGAGATATTGCTGAATGAAGATGCTTTCGCCGGGTGTGAGGCGGATCTGGGTACCGGCGGGAACGGTGTAGGTGCGCCCGTCGGTATGGACGGTGACATCGGTTTCATAATTGATGGATTCATCGGGGTTGGAGTTATAAACGCGGATCAGCACGTTGCCGCCGCCCCGGTTGATGATATCCTCGGTCTTATACCAATGGAAATGGTTGGGGGAGTATTGCCCCTCCTTCAGGTACAGAAGTTTTTCTGCATAGACCTTGGGGTAGCGGTCTTCCATTGTCCGATTGCCGTTTCGGATGGTGATGAGGGAGAAACCGATCTTATCGAAATTCCCCTTGCCGTAGTCGGTGATATCCCAGCCGAGGCAACAGTCGCGCACCTCATCGTATTCGTGCCCCTTTTCCTGCCACTCGGCGGGAGTGAAATGGCAGAAGGGTGGTAGATAGCAGTGGTGCTTTTTGCACATCGCTTCCAGTTCTTTCAGCGCTTTATTGATTTCGGATCGTTTCATAATTGCACCTTCCTATAAATCTTTTCTGTTTCAATTTTATCATCTGCGCTCTTGTTTTTCTTCTTTTGATATGATAAAATTATTGAACTATTGTGATATTGAAAAGGAGCAAAGGGATGAAGACCTATTTTTATCCGGCCTCGGTATACGTGAACGGGGAATCGGGCTATACCTGCAGGCACAATTACAGCGGCACGGAAAATTTCCAGTTGCACTATCATGACTATTACGAGATATTTTTGATGATCTCTGGCGAAGGCATCCACTACGTAAACGGGGAGCGTAAACCCCTTACGGATCACAGCCTTATTTTCATCCGCCCCTCGGATACCCATACCTACATCAGGGAGCAGGATAAGAAGTTTTCCTTTATCAACCTGACCTTCACCAAAGAAACCTTTGAAAATCTTTTTTCATATATCGGCAATCCCGAAGCGAAGGAAAAATTGATCACCTCTAAAATGCCGCCGTTGATCTTTGTTGAAAAACTGGAAAAGGAAAAGCTGCTTTCCCGCTTTGAAGCGCTTAATACCTTGAATTGGGAAGAGCCCAAAAAGCGGGAAGCGCGGATGAAGCTCCTTCTTATGGATATTTTTGTGAATTTCTTTATCGGTGCAGTTGAAAGGAAGGATAACACTCCCTCCTGGTTGGAGATGCTTACCGAAAAGATGAACCATCCTTCCCATTTTTCCGAAGGGATTCCCAAAATGCTGGAGCTCAGTGGCTATTCCAGGGAGCACCTTTCCCGCTCTGTTAAAAAGCACCTGAAGGTCACTTTGAGCGAGTTTATAAACAGCCTGCGGATCAACTGGATATGCAATATGCTTATAAATACCGACGTGCCGATCACCGACCTTTGCTTTGAGGCGGGCTTTTCAAGCCTGAGTTATTTTTACCGCGTTTTCAAGGCGGCGATCGGTATAACCCCTGCCGATTTTCGCGAAAGACATACCACGTAACTCAATTAATTCGTTAAATTGAATTGTCGTAAATTTAGATAATTCATTGGCTGATAACTTGTTGAAAAAACCATTTAGATCATTTGCATTAAAATAATTGTATAGATGTTTCGCATCTGCCTTAGTTCTAATGTTTTTTATGTTTGCAACGCTATGTTCATTATTGTTTAACAACATTTGTTTCATAATCAGTTCTACTGCGTTGTGCAAGGAAGATATGCCTATGCCAAATAGTGTGACAAATACATTTACAAAAATCGACTATATTTTCATAAATTATTTGCATTTCTCAAAACAATTATTTGACAATCAGCCTTATACAACTTCTTAACTGTGGTTCTTTGCTATCAACTCTAGCCGGAATATCAATGGTTGTAACTTTTTTTGCCAATTCTCCTGCTTTTACTCCGTAGGTGTTGTTATCAAGAAGCTCATATTCCAAGATGCTTTCATCAGTTTCCTCCGAAACTACACCTAAATCAACAGGTTTTTCAAGATCATCGGAATAGGTGCTCCAGAGGTGACCGTCTTTGATCTCCACATCGGCAATACCTCTACCGTCTTTTCCATCTTCACCATCTTGACCTGCCGCTCCGACGGCGAAGGCATCAACATCAAATTTGGTGATAACTAAATTCAAAACGTCGGCTCTTCGCAATTCGATACTTTTTTGTTTCGTATCGTCTTGAATTAATAGGTAAACTAGTGTATAATGTAATCATTAAATGATGGAAAGGACGGAGGATATGCCCTTTAAAGGAATTTCTTTTTTAAACCCCGTTATCGTGGAGGGGGACTATCTTAAAAAGTGCGCGGAATACGCCATTGCCCACGATGTTAAGCACTTCGAACTGATCGGGCCGACCCACGACCCCGTGCGCGGGAATTGCGACGGTATGACGCTCTACCGCAAGTATGCCCAATTCAACGAGGGGAAAGATGTAGAATATATCAAATACTGCGAAAAGGTGGTCAATGAGGCACTGGATATGGTCTCTGCCCGTGGCATTAAAAGCTACTATTGGCACCACGAGTTGGAGGTTCCGCCGAACTTCACCGAGGTTTACCCCGAGATCCAAAACGCTGATGGCGACGTAGAGGTGACCCACCCCCGCATCAAGGATTTCCTTGAGAATAAGATCGAGGATTTCTTCCATACTTATCCAAAAATGAGCGGCATTGTTTTAACGTTGCACGAAACCAGAATTCCCCTGCTCAAGCTCAAAAATCAAAAGCTGGGCAAGGTGGAGCCGGTCAAATACGTGACCGAGATTATTTACGATACCTGCAATCGGTTGGGCAAGGAGCTGATCGTTCGGCCCTTTGCCAGCATCCCGCAGGACTACGATGATCTGATGGATGCCTACGAGCAGATCTCCGACGATCTTTTGGTCTGCGATAAATGGACCAAATACGATTGGTCGCTGATTCGCCGACCCAACCCCTTTTTGGCGCGGATCAAAAACCCGCTCATCGTTGAAGCCGATATCTTCGGCGAATATTTCGGCAAGGGCTTTATCCCCCTGATGCTTAAAAAGCACATCTCCGAGCGGGTGGAACACTGCAATAAGTTCAATGCCCGTGGCTTTGTGGCCCGAATCGACCGCGGCGGTTTCATTCCCTTTGGCACCCCCAACGAGGTCAACCTTGAAATCATGAACGCCGCGGTGGAAGGCAGAGATATCGATGAGGCGATCGACGCCTTCTTTGCCCGGGAATACGGGGAATACGCGCCCATCGTTAAAGAGGCGATGAGCGATACCGAGGATCTTCAGGTGGAGGCCTTCCATGCCGAGCGTCGCGGGCTCCATTGGCTCAGCCTCTTCCCCCCGTTCTTTTACACCAAGATCGGCTACCGCATCTTCCGCAAGGATTTTGTTCTCAACGAGCGAATGAAGGATGAGGGGTATAAGTTCTTCCGCATCGACGTTGTTCTTAAAGAGCAAACGGAAGCCATTGCCAAGATCGAAAAAAAGTTTGCTCTGATCCAAACGTTGGAAGGCAAACTGGATCCTGAAAAATATTACAGCATTTATATGCGCTTTTTCAATTTCCTCTATATGGCCAAGGTTTTCCGTGAACTTAGCAAGGTCTATAGCGGTATGGCAAGATATTTTGAAGAAAACGATGAAAGCGCACTTCCCGAAATCTTTGCCGCCATTGATGAAATGACCGCTCTGGATGCTTTTGGCTATAAAGAGCTTGGCAAGGATTGGCACGGCGAGGGACTTTCCCTTGACCCCAACAGCCCGTTTTTGACCCACAGTATCACCGTCGACTACTCCGAGCGCACCAGCCAGATCTATCATCTTAGAAGTATGCTGGGGCGGGCCATCGAGATGGAGGTTGAAACCCGGCGGGCGCTGGCCAAACAAAACCCCATCGACTTTATTGTGGCAGGTGGCTTCAGCGAAGAGCATAACATCAAGACCGAGGCCAATTTTTCTGCCGCCCTCACCCTCGACGACGGAAGCTGCCGCACCGTTGGTTCCGAGCGTGGCTCCTCCTGGTCGATGATCAAGAGCCACGGCTGGTTTTCCTGCGATATGAAGGTTCAGCCCAACGTTGAAAACACCCTCACCATCTGTGGTAAGGGCGAAGATGGCATCTTCAGCATTGATATTACCATCGATGGGGAAACCACCCGCCACTGCGTTTCGGGCGAAGGCATCCTGGAGGTTCAAAGAACCTTCACACCCTCTACCGAGATGGTAACGGTGCGGATCGACCGCAATTCCAAATCCCTTCCCTTTGTCTACACCATGATGACGAAATAAATGGATGCCCTTCGCAAATCTGCGAAGGGCATTTTCTTTTTTCAAAAAAGTCTTGCATTTGTGAATTTGACTTAGTTTTGTCCATAATAAATAAAATATTTTATATTAATTGTTGTATTT
>JAFSBD010000227.1 GCA_017442025.1 Clostridia bacterium | reverse complement strand
GCTAATCCTGCCGGAATTTTTTTATCGATATTGGTTGGGGATCTGCTCTTTTAATTGCTCTATGAGCGCGAAATCGCATTCGGGGGTATCATTGAGGGGGAAGGGGATTCCCAAATTTTCGTATTTTGCTTTGCAAAGCTTGCGAAAGGGGAGCAGCTCCAGGCGTTGCAGATTGGAAAACTGCGTTGCCAGCCGAAGGATCTCCGGCAGGTCATTGTCGGTTAGCCCCGGCACGACCACATGGCGGATCCATAAAGGAACTCCTGCCTGCTCTGCCATCTCTAAAAAGTGCAGAACCTTTTGCAGGCTGCCGCCGCAATGGGCTTGATAGGCTTCTTCGGTGGCAAATTTCAGATCGGCAATAACCAGGTCGGTGTAACTTAATACTTCCGCCCAATCCGCCTCTCCTGCGGAGCAGGAGGTGTCGATAGCGGTATGCAACCCTTCTTTTTTGCATTCTTTCAGCACTTCGATCAGGAATTTGCTCTGCGCCAGCGGTTCGCCGCCTGAAAGGGTGATGCCGCCTTGCTCTCCGAAATAGGAGCGGTAGCGGAGTGCTTTTTCCACGATCTCTCTTGCGGAGAAAAGGTTATCTCCTTTACATTCCCAGGTATCGGGATTGTGGCAATAGGCGCAGCGTAAAGGGCAGCCCTGCAAAAAGGCAATGAACCGAACGCCCGGCCCATCGGCACATCCCATGGATTCAAAGGAATGGATACGCCCTTTCATCAGATGGCCTCATGGAAGGTACGGGAGATAACTTCGTTCTGCTGGGCAAGGGAAAGCTTATGGAAGTTCACCGCATAGCCCGAAACGCGAATGGTCAGGTTGGGGTACTTTTCGGGATGCTTTTGGGCATCCAGCAGGGTCTCCCGCTTGAGAACGTTCACATTGATGTGCTGAGCCTTTTGGGCAAAGTAACCGTCGATGATGTTGGTCAGTTTCTCCTTGCGCTCCTCTAAGGTATTGCCCAGGGCGGAAGGAACCACCGAGAAGGTATTGGAAATACCGTCCTTGCAGATATCGTAGGAAAGCTTAGCAATGGAGTTGAGGGCCGCCAATGCGCCGTTCTTTTCCCGACCGTGCATGGGGTTGGCGCCGGGGGCAAAGGGTTCGCCCGCCTTGCGGCCGTCGGGGGTAGAGCCGGTCTTTTTTCCGTAGACCACATTGGAGGTGATGGTCAGAACAGAAAGGGTATGCTCCGCGTTGCGGTAGGTAGGGATCTTCTTGAGTTCTTCCAGGAAAAGCTTGGTCTGCTTCTGGGCGATCGCATCGGCGCGGTCGTCGTCGTTGCCGTAGGTGGGGAATTCCCCTTCGGTCTCAAAGTCCACGATCAGACCTTCTTCATTGCGGATGGGCTTCACCTTGGCATAGCGGATGGCGGAAAGGGAATCGGTCAGCACCGAAAGACCGGCCACGCCGAAAGCCATAAAGCGGTGAACGTCGGTATCATGCAAGGCCATCTGGGTCTTTTCATAGCAATATTTATCATGCATATAGTGGATCATGTTCATGGCAGTAACATAGAGCTTTGCCAGCCATTCGCGGTAGTAGTCCAACCGCTCGACCACCATTTCAAAATCCAAATATTCCCCTTCGTAAACGGGCATCTTGGGGCCGACCTGCTGGCCGCTCTTTTCGTCCCGCCCGCCGTTGAGGCTGTAAAGCAGGAGCTTGGCCAGGTTGGCTCTTGCACCGAAGAACTGCATATCTTTCCCTACCCGCATGGCCGAAACGCAGCAGGCAATGGCGTAATCATCGCCATAATAATGGCGCATAACATCGTCGTTCTCATATTGGATGGAGCAGGTCTCTTCCGAAACCTTGGCGCAATAGAGCTTAAAGGCCTTGGGCAGACCGCGGGACCAAAGAACGGTCAG
>JAFSBD010000018.1 GCA_017442025.1 Clostridia bacterium | reverse complement strand
GATGACTGCGTTGGCGATTCCGCCGGTAATACCGATGGTGTCGGTAATGGTGAATTCAAAATCGCCCTTAGCGATCTGATAACCGTCCGGGGCCTTAGTCTCTCTGATCACATAGGTTCCTTCGCCCAGACCGAAAATATAGATCTGACCCAAAGAACCGCCCATAGTATAACCAATATTGGTCTTACCGTCGTCGCCGCTGTTGACGGTATCAAGGGTAGTAACGGTACCGGCGGTGGGATCAAAGGTATACTTGGTGTAGGTCAGGGAGGTTTCGGGATTGGTATAGTCGGAGATTGTAAACTTCAGGGGAGTGGTAAGATCATCCTTGCTGAAGATCTGGAATTGTGCCCCGCCCAAACGGATAAAGGAAGGGGTGCCGCTGGCATCTTCCATGTGCTTGGTAAGAACAAACTGCCAAAGCATAACAGAAGCCTCGGCGTCTGCACTGCCGTGGGAGGAGCTGAGGTTGGGGTCGTTGCTATAGGTCAGGGTCGCTTTATTGGTATTCTTTAAAGCGGCGGAAGTTAAAACCTCTGCTTCATAGGTAACCTCAATGATGGTATCCTTTTCAATAGCGGGAATGTTGGTGAACTTAACTTCAAAGTCAAGTCCTGCCGCCAAACCGGTAGTGGAAACGGAATTTGCAATCGCCACATCGGAATTATCCGCAGGGTTATACGCCCGAACATGGATGGTGCTTTCCTTAAGTGCCAAGGTATCGTCCATTTTATCGGAGATCACAAAAGTATAGTTGTTGCCATAGAGATCGTGATCGGGAACGGCGGTAACGATGCGGAATTTAACAATATCACCAACATTAGCGGTGGTGCCGAGTTGCCAATCGGGCGTACCGTTATTGGAATCATCAACATACTTCTCAATATGGGGACGATCTGCCTTCAGGTTGATGACCTTATTTTCTCCGGGATGGGCCAGCATGGCGGCGGAGCGAACGGCAGGGGTGGTATCGCTCGAAGAAAATTGCGTTGCGTCATAAATAAGATAGTAGCCCAAGTCTAAATCGGAGAAGGTATAGCTGGTGGCGGTGTTTGCAATTTTTCCGCTGGTCTTATCGGCGGCAATACTCTGATCATGGATATATTGATGCAGCTTTGCGGCCATCTGAGAAAATTCAAAGGAATCATTCTTGATGCTTTCGATGTATGTAACAACATCATGAATGGTGCCGCTGGCGTTTCCGGTAACACCGGTTGCGCCGAAGAAGAAGGATTCGTAACGGTTGGTAACACCGTCGCTTTCCTTGACCCACTGATAGGAGATGTTCTCGCCGCTCTTGGTGGCGCTGAAGATCTTAAACAGGTTCAAGGTTTTGCCGCCGACAGTAGCATTTGTGCCGGATTGATTTTGGATAGTGATACTGCCGGTGGGTGTGTCTGCATAGACTGTCGCGGAAAGGCAGCCGAAAATGAAGCACAGGCACAGAAGGGTTGCTAAAATTTTCTTGATTGCTTTCATTGTTTTTTTCTCCTTTACTTTTAATTTTAGAAAGCGGATTTTAATTTTGGCACCTCCTTTTAGGGAGATGGTATATGTAAATGCGCAGGGCGATGGCAATCAGCATGAGGCCCAAAGCATAAAACATATTCGTTCCGATACTGCCGGACTCGGGCAGTGGGATGGCTTCGGCATTACGAATGATAATATTATAGGCGGTACTGCCTGCTTCGGCAAAGAAGCTTTCTTCTACCGCTACCGAACCATCCTCGTTGATATGGAAGTAGATATATTCGGTAAGTTCCAGATATCGGTCGGGCGGATGTTGCTCGGTCAATCGGTAACGCACGTTGCATTTGAGGTTATCGAATATAAGCGTTCCTGCGTCGCCGGTGGTGGCGGATTTTGCGATTTCGGTTGGAAGCACATTGCCGGCCGCATCCACCGCTTCCAGCAGGAAGGTGGCACCTTTCAGTTGTTCGCTTTTACTTAAATCGGTTTTGGTTAGGCGAAGCATGACACGCTTGGTTGTGTTGGTAACGGTGAGGGTGATATGTGGGTTTCCCTCATCATCGGTAGACTGGATGGGGATTCCGTAGGAGGCCAGCCAGTTTACAAACGAGCCGTCTGCCTTGGCGGCCTCGGTGCCGATGAGCGTTTCCTTAACGGACCATTCGATCTTTGCACCGTTTACATATACAGGAAGGTTTTGCCATGTATGCTGCCAATTGTTTTCGGCATTCAGTACCACCTGCGGCTCAACGCCGGCGATGACGGTTGTTACCAGCTTGCCGTTGGCAAGAAGCTGCAAAGTAACCGGCTGCCATTCACTCTCGGGGCAATCCCAGGTCTTCTTTGCCGTTACCGACAAAATATCGGTACTGTTGCCAACAATCAGAATGCCGTTGACATACTTGATCATCTGGCTGTTGCCGCCAAGAATGCCGATCGTTTTTTGATCGTCGGTATAGCCGATCTCAATATTCCCGATGGGGGAATATCCGGTGGGGGCCGATACCTCTTGAACGATGATGTTGCCTAAATCATAGCTGAAATCTTGAATGGAAATTTCAAAATAACCGTTGGCTGTCCCGCTGAGGACTGTTTCGGCGCCGTTTTCAGGATCATATTCGTAGCTATCGGTTTCGCTGTTGTAATTAAACTGAAGCGGCTCTCCGTTTTGCAGAAGGCGGAAGGTTGCACCGCCGATCGAAACGCCGGTCAGCGCATCCTGCTTTTTGATGATAATGGAATTGCTTTTATTATAAATATTGGTAAACTCCGCGCGGAGCACCTCATCGGTCCCCTCATCCAGCGCATAGGTCATACCGCTAACGGTCAGCGAGGTGCCGCTGCCGGTTACCGACTGATCTCCATGGGCATCCATAACGGTATACTCGGAATATACGCCAAACTCTACGCCCGGATCGGCAAATAAATGGGGATGTTCTGTTATCTCCCAAAGCTCCCCGTAATCTACATTCGTGATCTCCCACATATAAGTGTCGGTGGCAGAATCATGGGAGATATGGTTATTAAGATCCAAAACGGTCGTTGTTCCGGCAGTGATATCCTTGGCATCGATATAGAAGTCCGATTTTGCTTCGGCAATCAATTCTTTATTGCCGGCAAAGGTTTTATATACATGGATAAGACCTTCTTTTTTAACCAGCTTGCCGTCGATATGCCAAGCATCGTCTTGCGACTTGAAAACATACCATCGGATGGCATATTCCCTGTCGTTAAGATCCTCCGCCTTAACGGGGACTCCATCGACCGAAAGATACCCGGTGTTGGCATATTGGACTAAGTTTTCGAAAACAAAGTCATCACTCGGAAAGGCGCTTAGCCAAACGCCCTCCTGCCGTTCGCCATATAAAGCGCGAATTTCCTGGTCGGCACCATAAGAGTTATCCGCGGTTGTATCGGCAATACCATATCGATTTTGCAAAGTCGTTGTGCCGAGCGAAACATCAACACCGCCAACATAGGCCGCGAAAATTTGCTTTGTATATTTATTGGAATCCTGCCCGGTGATATTCCCTTCGGTATCTACCGCAACAGAGTCGAATCGGATGAAGAAACTTGCCGTTTGCAACGGATCATAGTCCCAAACCGCAGTCAAACTCAAATAGTTCGTATTATTGGAATATTGGATGAGCTCTTCCCAAATGAGATTGGTATTGGGTTGGATTATCGTATCTGTTCCATCAACTCTCCAACCTTTAAACTGAAATACACGGGTCAGCCCGGTGTTGTTACCGGTAACCGCGCCTTGGACCGACTGTTGAGAAACATTTCTGATGACAACAGAGGAGCCTTGCGTATATCCGTCTGTTATTGTTGTCCCGGTATGGCCTGCAATGGTCGGCGCGGTCGGAACGGAAACCCAACTTCCGGTTGGGAAATTGACATCGTAATAAACATTTACAAAGGTTACCGGCCCAAGGGGTGCACCGGAAAAGGTTGTAGCCTTCGTTATAGTAACTGCTTCACCTGCCGCATAGGTGGTGTTTTCGCTTGACCATACATACGCTCCTTGCGGTAAGGTTATGGTTGTGCCGGAGCGCACAATCAAAGTAGATACATTGCCGTCGGGATACTTATATGTAACGGTATAGAATGCAAAGGCGGTACTGCCGGCGGAAGCATTACTTGGAATGATATGAACATATCTTGCTGCTTTAGAAGCAGTGCTTCTCTGGCGATAGGCAATGGTGGTTGTAACAGAGCCGATGCCGATATTACTTGTTGTGTACCCGCTGTTTTCGGAAGTTGAAACCGAAATATCAAAAGAATCATATGTATAATCGGTATCAAGCGTACTGTTTACAAGGTTTAACACATCACTTGTCGGAATCGTATAATTGTAACGGCTGCCATTCGCTGTGGTAGAATAAGGCAAAGTGCCGATGCAAGTCCACTTGCCATCCAGATAGATATAGAAATTGGCATTATAATCCGATGTAACAGGGGTGTCGCCGACATCAAGGGTGGAAATATTATTGGATTGCTGTTCGTTGTCTAAAGCAAGGGTCTGCATATTATTGATGTTTTCATTCAAAACAATTTTCGGCAGATCCTCTTCGTCGGAAATGGTATTATTCAGCTCTACCACTGTATCCTGCGTCAGTTCCAGTTCGCCAATATCGCCGCCCGATTCAGCGCTATTGATATTGGAATTAAAGGTTAAGGCCGACGACATGGTGTCGGTAATAACATTCTCCAAAGAATGGTTTTCGCTATCGCCAAGCATGGTGAGGATTCCGTTAATGTTATTTTCTTTCAAAAGAACGATATAACAGTTTCCATCATGCGTGTGGGCATTTTTTTCGCAGATAAGAAAATCGCCGTTATAGCAGTTGTCGGTATGCGTATGTTCTTCGATCCCACATCGCACTTCCTGCTCCAGAGCAACAGCGTGAGTAACATTTATCCGAAATAAAAGGACACAGGACGCCATACTAAAGAGTACGCAAACTGTGCAAAACAAAAAGTTTTTAATATTCAATTGTCGTTTGCGGTCTTTAAAAGCGTTCATTGCCAATCACTCTATAAAGAAATTTATTTTACTGCTTCAAAAGGTTTCAATGAAAAAACAACCTTTCCCAGCAGTCGGTCTTTTGTTACAACCCCGATCTCTGAAAGCCTGCTATCCATTGCAATATTGCGGTTATCGCCCAAAACGAAAAAAGAATTTGCGGGAACATTATAAGGGAAGTCCAGATTACATTGGCCGAGCGTTTTATTTTCAACATATGGCTCATCCAAAGCTGCGCCGTTCACCGATACGGTTCCAAAAACGTCAATGGAAACCTGGTTGTTGCCGGTTGCCACCACGCGCCGAACGATGACCTTGTTGTTGTAATAAAATGCAACGATATCTCCGCTGTTTACTTCGGACATCTTATTTACAATCAGGATCTGACCGTCCTCAAGCGTCGGAGACATACTGTTGCCGTAATATTTAACAACAGGCATGATAAAGGTGAATAAGTTCAGCAAAAGAGAAACGGTTATAAGCACAACCAGAACGATTTTTAAAGATTTTTTAAATATCGGACTTTGAAAAAATTTTCGCTTTTTTAAATGCTTGGCCACTTTTTCTCTCCTGAAACAGAAATGCCGACTGAACGTAAAGAGAAAAGCCCTCGTTATCGTTTTTGTCGGTTCTTATAATTATAACTATCCATAATACATATTAGCACTTCTTTTTGATATAATCAAGTACAAGTAAAAAGATTTTAAATATACGGTGCCGTTAATAAAAAATGCACTCCCGAGGGAGCGCATTTTTTATGATATTCTGTTATCTTTTCAGCTGAAGATCGAAGTGCTCATCATAAGCCTTCTCTTCGGGGGTGAACTTATGCAGGGTGTTGATGACCTCGCCGTTGTTCCACTTGCGATCGCCGATATCATCGGGAGTACCGATAACGGTAACGTTCAACTGACGGCGACGGGCGCGAACATGGTCCCAGTCGATGAAGTAAACATGAGCGAACTCGCCGGTATCCAACAGACCGTCTTTGATGGTGATGGATTCGCTTCTGCCGAAGAAAACAGAGCGGAGATGACCGTCGGTATTCATGCTGGTGAAGTTGCCGGGCTCATCCACATAGCGGCCATACTGGGCATGGATGGGGCCGGGATGACGATACTGGCCTTCCTCGGCGAAATCGGGGATCATCTTTCTCATGATGTCCAGCAGGTCATGCTGCAGGTACTCCAGATCGAAGGAATCGATATCATGGGAGCACTCCTGGATCATAACGGAGCAGGTGGTATGATGGGAAGCAACGATAACAGTACCGTTCTTCACGCCGGAAGCGGCAACGATCTCGTTGATCTCTTTGGTCACATCGTGGAAGGTGGGGATCCAACCGCGGGACTGCAACTCTAACTCTTTTTGGAAAATTTTAAATTCCATTTTTCATTTCCTCCTGAAAAATTATTTATTCAATCTTTCGCCGACCGCTCCGCCGGGATGGATCAGCGCAAATTGTTCGTTTTTATAGCCGGTCTCTTCGATCAGCGCGGTCTGCAAAACATGGAAGATGACCGCCAGGGCGGTGGAAGAGGTTGTGCCCTGGGAGTTATACTTATCGGTCTCCCGATTGACATACTGCTTCAGCACAACATCGG
>JAFSBD010000226.1 GCA_017442025.1 Clostridia bacterium | reverse complement strand
TTATCTCCTCATTGAATCTGATCAATTCTATGATCCCGATATTGCTATGAAGCCCTATCTTTCTTGATTTTCCCACTCTCTTTTAGGGGGCTCTTTTTCGTGCGCTCTTTTTTATTTCGTTTTCACGCTAACCGTCCCCTGATCGTGTGTCTTCTGCGCCGCGAAGCGGCTTTTTCTTAAATATTCTTATTATCTTGTTTACCTAAGGCATGAATGGTATAATGAAAAATAGAATTAAAATAATTATATAAAGGAGTCTTTATGAATACTAAAATAGCAAATGCGCTATCAATTTATTTTTCAACACTATATGAACTAAATAAACATATCTTTGCATTATGTGGAAAATGCAAAGAAGATTACAGATTTGATAGTTATAAATCGGTGTTAGACATTATTCAAGATATACCTAGATTAATTCCGTTTTGCTATGATAAGAAAAAACAAATGGTAGTTTTATCTAATCGTAACGGATTACTAGAATTTCAATCAGAAATAGATTTTTTGAAGCCAGAATATACTAGCATGGTAGAGCGTCATTATGATTTTATTGAGAAAGTTCGAAAAATTAGAAACAAGGCTGAGCATAAAATGCATGCTGTTATAAACACAGCATATGGGAATGGATCAACATGTTTATTTGATTATGAGTTTAATATTGAAGAGGGTAGCAATAATTTGACGACCGTGCTTGTTGAAGCGGAAGAACTTATAAGATTAGTTCGAGATTTAAATATATTGTTTTCTAAAATACAAAATCAAGTAAAAAGTTTTGCTGTAGAAGCCAATAAAACTGGGTATCCGTATTATGAAAGATTATGCCGTTTTGATTTTGTTGATTTTAATAAAATATACGACTCGAATCTTTTGATAGAGATAGGAAACCTTTTTGTGGATTTCTAAATTTCACCGGAGCGTATTGGCTACTTGAAAAACTATTCTATTTGGTGTAGAGCGCACCGCATCCGCTCCGCCGCTTGCTCCATTTTCAATTTCTACTATTCAAAATCGCCCTTCTGCCGCCGCCCATCGGGCAGCTCTAACATCAAAAATGAGCCTTTTCAAGGCTCATTTTTTATTCACCTCCGGCACATCGGTTCGGCATAAAATATAATCAATGCTCACATTATAAAACTCCGCCAATCGTATCAGCGTTTCGGTGGGCGGTACCCGTTCGCCGTTTTCAAATTTGGAAAGTAACGCTTGCTCAATTCCTGTCTTCATCTGCACTGCAATCTGCGTATATCCTGCCTGTTTTCGCAATAATTTCAAATTATTTTTCATCAACTCACCTCAATGACATTATGTCATAAAATCCATTGACAGATATGACAATATGTCATATAATGATACCACAATCAAAGATTGAGGTGATAACTTTGGAAAAAATATGCAAGACCTGCACCCATTTTCGACAACACTATATTAAGCGAACGAGAAACTATTGGCCGGTGGATGATGGACACTGCGTATATCCCCGATGCAAACTGCGAAAACCGAAAACACCGGCCTGCCAATATTATGAAAAAAGGAAGGATGAAAGCGAAAAGATATAGTACCACCCCTTGTCTTCCCGCTTGCATAATTTGGCGCGCTATGCTAAAATGAGCCCAAAGAGGTGAGCCTATGAGAGTTTCCATCAACGAACAAGAACTTTGCGCGCGGATCAAGCTGAATTATGACCGCTTGGAGGGGGATTCCTATTATCGCATTGAGGAAGTATTTTCCCCTACCGATTATCCTTGGTATGGAGATAAAGAGGGAAGAGCTCTTCTTGCTTTTTTATCTCATTATAAGATCGCAGGCAAAAAGATTCCCTGCATGGATCAGATGGTTCAGGCACTACCTACGCGATTGAACGATGAGGGCTATTTCGGGCCGTTATACCGCGGGATCGCCCATGAGGAGCAGCTTTCTGGCCATTCTTGGCTTTTGAGAGGGCTTTGCGAATATCATCAGGCCTTCGGGGATGCCTTTTCTTTGGCGGCGGTAAAGAAAATCGTTCAAAATCTATATCTGCCTTTGAAGGGAAAGATCGGGACCTATCCTGTTGAGCGGGAGGAGAGCAAAAAAGGCGGTGTCAGCGGGGAGCTGACGGAGGAGAAAGCGGGCTGGCTTTTATCGACCGACATCGGAACGACCTTTATGAGCATCGATGGGCTTTCCCATGCTTATGAAATAACCAAAGAGGCGCAATTAAAAGAGCTGCTGGATGAGATGATCGCGTTTTATCTTTCGATCGATAAAACAAAGATCCGAGCGCAGACCCATTGCACCCTTACCGCCGCAAGAGGAATGCTTCGGATGTTTATAAATACCGCGGAGAAACGCTATCTCCAAGGCGCAGAGGACATTTTTCGGCTATATGCCTATGGCGGAGGGATGACCAAAACGTATCAAAACCTCAATTGGTGGCGCCGAGAGGATTCCTGGACCGAGCCTTGCGCCATCATCGATTCCCTTATGGTGGCGACCGAGCTTTATAAGCAGACCCAAAAGGAAGAGTATCGCACCCTTGCCGCGCGGATCTATCATAACGGACTTTCCACCGCGCAAAGGGACAACGGCGGAGCCGGGACCGATACGCTGATCTGCGAAGGAAGCGGACATGAAAATTTATATCCGCGGCGTTATGAAGCCATGTTTTGCTGTTCCATGCGCCTGGCGGAGGGGCTTTGGTATATCCGCGAAAACAAAGATCTCCTCTGGGCCGAACAAACAGGGGCGGTTACCAAAAATGAGGATCACACCTATCGCGATGGCGACATTTTATATTGCCTGCCCGATGAAGGGCTGCTCCCCTTTGCGGAGGGCGGAAAAAGCGTGGATGGGTTGACCCTTTATCCCATTGTTAAGGCCTATAAAGTTCCCAAGGACATTTTTATGGCTTCTAAACAGAAGATTCTGTTTAAGTAAAACGGGATACAAGGGGGACAACTCCTGATCGAAAGGAAGAGAAAAGGCGGAATTTGACGATTTCTTTTTTGCATTTTAAAATCGTATGATAAGTGAAGCAAAAACTGCATATAATATTATTGACAAAATCACGATATCGTGATATGATGGGAATGAAAGGAGAGATCGTTTTATGCCTGTATTATCAAGATTTTACGGAATTATCATTCGTATGTATTTTCAGCAGGCCGAACATAACCCGCCGCATTTTCATGCAATTTATGGGGAGCATATGGCTGCTATCAGCATCCATGACGGCACTATTTTAGAGGGAGAACTTCCTAAGAAGGCGTTGGAGATGGTTCTTGAGTGGAGTGCTATGCATAAAGAGTCGCTTTTAAAGATTTGGGAGACGCAAGAGTTTATCGCTCTTTCTCCTTTGGAGTAAGGGGGGGTTGGATGTTTCACAAAGTGAAAAATGTAAATGCTTTGCCGGATTATAAGCTCAGCGTACAGTTCGCCGAAGGTGTAACCAAGATTTACGATATGGCACCGCTTTTTGAAAAATACAACTTTTTTACGCCGCTTAGAGAGAATCCCGGATTGTTTGGCTCTGTAGTGGTTGACCAAGGCGGCTACGGTATTGTTTGGAATGATGATATTGATATTTCCTGCGATGAGCTCTATGCAAACGGTATAAAGATCGAAACACCCTTTGACGGGCTTATGGCCTTCAGTGATGCCACTTTTCTGTGGAATTTGAATGAAAGCACTCTGCGTAAGGCTATTGCCTACGGCAAACTCGTGAACGGTGTTGACGTTTGCAAGTTTGGAAAGCAGTGGGTTGTATCTATGGCGGCTATGAAGCGTGAGTACGGAGAGCCTGCCGGAACTTAAACTCCGCACCATCGGGCCGGCCTTTTCAGGAAAATCGCTCACAGAACGGTCTGCGGTCTTTTTGTCTTTGCTGTCGATATGATATTCATTTCTTCTCGCTTTTGAGTCCTCTCAAAAGCATTGCGAAGACGCAGTCTATATCGAACTTTAAACCCCTCTTGCTATTGGCAAGAGGGGTTTAAGGTATATCGAAAATTCCGAAGGAATTTATATCGAGGCCAAGTGCCCTAAAGGGCACTTGGCATAGGCCGCCTTTTGTTTTTTTCTTTCCAACGGTTGCGTTCTTATTAAAATGATGCTAAAATAAAAACAACGCTGAAAAAGGAAGAAAGAAATGGAAAATAATTTGATGTTTAAAGATCTCGGTCTTTCGGAAAAAATGCTCAAAGTCTTGGAAGAGAAGGGCTACGCTTATCCAACAACGGTGCAAAAGCTGGCCATTCCCGAATTTATGGAATGGAAGGATGTTGTTGTTAAGGCACCGACCGGCACCGGCAAGACCTTTGCCTTCGGCATTCCGATGATCGAGCATATCGACGCCTCTTTGGCGGAGATTCAGGGGCTGATCCTGGCACCCACCCGCGAGCTGGCGATGCAGATCGGCGAGGAGCTGCGGGGGCTGCTGGATTATTATCAGGGTATCCGCGTGGCGGTGCTTTATGGCGGCGCAGGGATGGAGGGGCAGATCCGCCAGCTGGAGAAAAAGCCCCAGATCATTGTTGCCACCCCCGGGCGGCTGATGGACCATCATAAGCGGCGCAATCTGCGGTTTGACCGCATCCAGACGGTGGTTTTGGACGAAGCCGACCGCATGCTGGATATGGGCTTTTATAAGGATGTTACCCGCATTATCGATATGATCAAAAACCGCCGTAATTTGGGGTTGTTTTCGGCCACCATCAGCCGCGAGGTGATGGATGTTTCCTGGAAATACCAGCGGGACGAGGTGGAGATCACCGTTGAACCCAAGCAGGAGGATCGGCCGGATATCGACCAATTTTCCGTTACTGTTCCGCCCTTTAAAAAGACCGAGGCGACCCTCACCATGGTTACCGAGGGGCCCTTTGAGCGGGTGATCATCTTTGCCAATACCAAGGCGATGTGCCAGCGGCTTTGCGACGATCTGCGCAAAGGGGGCATCGACTGCGACTGCCTCCATGGGGATATCCCCCAGGGCAAGAGGGAAAAAACCATGCAAAAATACCGCGACGGCAAGCTGACCGTTTTGGTGGCCACCGATGTGGCCTCCCGCGGTATCGATGTGGACGATGTGGATTGTGTTATCAACTACGATATCCCCGAGGAGATGGAATATTATATCCACCGCATCGGGCGCACCGGGCGGGCGCGGAAGAAGGGGGTTGTCTTTTCCATGCTGAATAATTTTGCCGAAAAGACCAAGCTGGAAGAGATCATGAAATATACCAAATATGAAGTTAAAGCGTTGGCCTTGGGAGAGGACGGCGTTTTGACCGAAGCGGAATAAGGAGAAAAACGATGATTAAATATGAGATCGAAGGCGGGCATCTGCCGGTTGTTATCTGCCATCCCGAGGCGGGGCAGACCCTTTGCACCGAGCGGGGGGCGATGAGCTGGATGAGTCCCAATATGAAGATGGATACCAATACCGGTGGCGGGCTGAAAAAGGCCTTCGGCCGCCTGCTTTCGGGGGAGTCTATCTTTTTGAACGAATATACCGCCATCGGCGGGGCGGGCATGATCGCCTTTGCCTCCAATTTTCCCGGTTCTATTATTCCTTATGAAGTAAGGGAAGGGGCAGGGATCATTGTCCAGAAACGGGGCTTTTTGGCGATGGAAAAAGGCCTGGAGCTTTCCATCTATCTGCAGAAAAAGCTGGGCCGCGGATTTTTCGGCGGCGAGGGCTTTATTATGCAAAAGATCAGCGGCAACGGCATGGTCTTTTTGGAGATCGACGGCCATTGCAAGGAATATATGCTGGCGGTGGGGGAGAGCATCATCGTGGATACCGGCTACTTAGCGGCGATGGAAGAGACCTGCACCATGGAGATCCAGACGGTGCAGGGTGCTAAAAACATCTTCTTCGGCGGGGAAGGGCTGTTCCATACCCGCAT
>JAFSBD010000225.1 GCA_017442025.1 Clostridia bacterium | reverse complement strand
GTGCTAAACTATCTGTGTCAAGTTTCACGACTTGATTCCTCCTTTGTCTTTCTTTGTTGTGGTTGGCAAACCCACTTCTATTTTAGACAAAGGAGGATATTTTTTCCACTCATAGCTAAAGCTTTTGGGTACCACCGGCACCGCCGGTGGTTTTGTTAGACAAGAAAAAAAGAACCCGCTCAGCGGGTTCTTTTTTTATGCTTTATTTAATCTTTTTCAGTTCATACCGAACATCGCACATTTCGGCAACCTCCGGCGAATGGCTCACCAAAATTACGCACTTGCCCTGCTCGGCGAGGGAACGAAAGATCGCCATGATCTCCCGCTGGGTATCCCCATCTAAATTGCCGGTGGGTTCATCCGCCAAAATGATCTTGGGCTCATAAGAGAGCGCCCGCGCAATGGCTACCCGCTGCTGCTGACCGCCCGAAAGCTTCAGCACTCTCCGATTGGCCTCCTCTTCATCAAGGCCAACGCTTTGGAGCAATTCCAACGCTCGTTGCTTCTTTCTCACCTTGCGAACGCCGGCAATCTCCATGGATAAAACAACGTTTTCCAAAGCAGTGAACTTGGTAATCAGGTTAAAACTTTGAAAGATCACACCGATATACTTACTGCGAAAACGGTATTTATTGATCTTTTTAATGTTCTTATCTTCATAGAAAATATCCCCGCTTGTTGGCGAAGCCAGGCCGGAAAGGATGGAAAGCAGGGTGGTTTTGCCCGCACCGGAACGACCCATGATGCAATACATTTTGCCCGCTTCAAATTCATAGGAAAGATCCTTCAAAACAGGGGTCTTGCCATAGGAAAAGCAGATATTATTTAAGGATAAAATTGCCATTATTCATTCCCCTCCTTAATCCCGATTGGCCAAAATCTTGAGCGGCTCATAGCGCATAACAAACAGCATCGAAACCATCCCCGCCGCCAAGGTGAGCAGGATAGCAATCCCCAAAAGCTGGGCAACAACGGTTAGGTTCATGGCAGAGTTGATCTCTGTAACATACTCTTTGCTCCCTTCAAAGAGATCGCCGAAGGGCGATCCCCCCCCGCTGGGAAGCTGCGGCGCCGAGCCGCCGGGCATCTGCATACCGCCGGGCATCTCTCCGCGGCCGAAATTCTGCTCTACCTGCTCAAAGCGGGAATTTTGGGATTCGATCTGCCCCGCCAAAAGAGCGTTGGTAACCGGCACCGCGCTCACCGCGCCGATTCCCGCGCCCAACATCACGGCGATGATGGTAACCGCAAAGATCTCCACCATAAATTGGGTGGCAACCTTCCATTTCTTCATGCCCATGGCCATCAAAACGCCGATCTCATATTTGCGTTCCCGCACGCTGAAGATATTGAGAACAACCAAAATGATCGCGCCGATCACCAAAATCACCAGCAGGAAATAGCCTGCCATGGTGCTGAGGGTGTTGAGAGGGGTCAGGCTGCTTTCATAAGCAGAGATATCCGCCGAAGCGATGGTATAGGAATCATCCAGCCCTAAAGCCCGCGCCTGCTCCTCAAATTGCTCATAGCTTTCAACATCGGCAAAAATATAGGTGCCGCTCAACTGACCGTTGAGGGCGGTGGAGGTTTCCCGTCCGGTCTCCTCATCGGTCTCTACCGTTGCCACCTCTTCCGAAGCGTCAACGATCGCCTTTAAGGCATTATAGCTCATGTAGATCTTATTGGCGGGATCGGAAAAGGTTCCGCCCATCATAGAAAAGCTGCTCTCATTCGCCGAGGAATCGGTATAGATCCCTTTTATATTGAGGGTATAGGTTTCCTCTTCCTTGTTGGGATTGGTGAGAAGCATGGTATCCCCCACCGCAAGATTATTAAACGCAGCCAATTCTTCCGATATAATGCAATCATAAGAATCGGTTCCCTCTTCAAAAATCGCACCGTCGGTAATGGTGGCAACCCCTTCTTGGAAGTTGGTCATTGCCGCCTCGCAGTTATAGCCCTCGATGGAGAAATCGCTTTGGGCAAAGCTCATTCCGCCCTTGCCGCCGGGCATATTCCCGCCGGGCATCATCATGCCGCCAAACCCGCCGAATCCGGAAGAAGAGCTCTCATCCTCTTCCGTTTCGGTGGATACCGGTTGGATCTCATCACTGCCGTTGAGAGAGGCTGTTAGAGTATAATGAAAATCCTGCACCGCCTCCGCCTTGGCATAAATCTGATACTCCTCCAAGGTTAGAGAAGAAGCGTTGCCCATCATGGAGGCAAACTGATCCCGATCGAATTTTTCCCCGCTTTCAGGTTTCCCCATCTGCCCCATCATCGACTGACGGTCAAAGGAGATGGTGGCGGTAACGGTAAGATCGGCCAGCGTTTCCTCCCGCGCATTTTGCGCCGCCTGACGGATGGAGAGGCCGATGCAGGCGGAAACGGCGATCACCAGCATGATGACGCCGATCAGGATATTTCTACCCTTGGCCCGCCCGATGCATTTCAGTGCATTTTTGATGACATACATAGAAAAATGTCCCTTTCTTTGAAATTCATGTATCATTATATCGTTCATATATTGAGAAAAAATAGCAAGAGCGTAAATAATTTGTAAATAAAAAAGAACCCGCCGAGCGGGTTCCTTTTTTATCATTCAAATAAGCTCTTGCCGGTCATCTCTGCGGGGATGGGCAGTTCCAGCCATTCCAGCATGGTGGGGGCAATATCGCAAAGCTTGCCGCCTTCGCGGAGCTTGCAATCATGATTATAAACAATGAAGGGAACGGGGTTGGTGGTATGAGCGGTAAAGGGAGAACCGTCGGTATCCACCATCCGATCGGCGTTGCCGTGGTCGGCGGTAACAAAGAGGGCGCCGCCCATCTTCTTGACCGCCTCAGCCACCTTACCAACGCAGGTATCAACGGTTTCCACCGCCTCAACCGCCGCTTCAAAAACGCCGGTATGGCCAACCATATCGCAGTTGGCAAAATTGAGGATGACAACATCATACTTGCCGCTCTCGATATGAGCCACCGCCTTTTCGCAGACCTCGGGCGCGCTCATGGCGGGCTGGAGATCATAGGTTGCCACCTTGGGGGATGCGATCAGCTCCCGATCCTCCCCTTCGGAGACGGTCTCAACGCCGCCGTTGAAGAAGAAGGTAACATGAGCATACTTTTCGGTCTCGGCGATGCGCAACTGAGTCATCCCCTTTTCGGCCAGGTATGCGCCCAAAGTATTGTCCAAGGATTGGGGCTTGAAGGCCACATGCACATTGGGCATAGAAGCATCATACTGGGTCATGCAGACATAATAGAGGGGGAAGAAGCCCTTTTTGCGCTCAAACCCATCGAACGCGGGATCCACCAAGGTGCGGGTGATCTCGCGGGCACGGTCGGGGCGGAAATTGAAGAAGACAACGCTATCATTCTCATTAATGGTCGCCCCCTCCACGCAAACGGTGGGGACAACAAACTCATCGGTAACATTCTTACCTTCGGCATCCACCGTCTCATAAGAAGCCTTGATGGCGGCAACGGGATCGGCATTCTTAATACCTTCGCCGTAGCAGAGGGCGGCATAAGCCTTTTCCACCCGCTCCCAGCGATTATCGCGGTCCATAACATAATAGCGGCCCATTACGGTAGCTACCTGACCAACGCCGATCTCCTTGCATTTTTCAACACATTCTGCAACAAAATCTGCGCCGCTTGCAGGCGGAACATCCCGCCCATCCAAAAAGCAGTGGATATAAACTTTTTCAAGGCCGTTCTTTTTGGCCATTTCCAGCAAAGCCCAAAGATGGCTGTTATGGGAATGGACACCGCCATCGCTCATCAGCCCCATCAGGTGCAGAGCACCGCCTTTTTTGGCGTTTTCCATCGCGCCGACCAACGCTTCATTTTCAAAGAAATCCCCATCCAAGGTACTCTTGGTGATGCGGGTAAGCTCCTGATAGACAACGCGGCCTGCGCCGATATTGGTATGGCCGACCTCGCTGTTGCCCATCTGCCCGTCGGGCAGGCCGACATCCATCCCCGAAGCACCGATGGCGGTGGTGGGGCAGTTTTCGATCAGGGCGTCCATATTGGGGGTCTTGGCGGCATGGATGGCGTTACCGTCCAAAACGGCGTTGTTGCCGTAGCCGTCTAAGATACAAAGAACCAGAGGTTTTTTCATGAGTCTATTCCTCACTTTACAGCTTTCACAATGATGGAGAAATCTTCAGCCTTCAAGGAAGCGCCGCCGATCAGGCCGCCATCCACATTCTCCTTGGCCAGCAGCTCTTCGGCATTCTTGGCGTTCATGGAACCGCCGTACTGGACGGTGATCTCCTCGGCCGCCTCAGCACCAAACATTTCGGCAACTGCGGCGCGGACATAGCCGTTGCCCTCATCGGCCTGGTCGGCGGTGGCGGTAACGCCGGTGCCGATGGCCCAGACAGGCTCATAAGCGATGATCACATTCTTCAGCTGCTCGGCGGTAACGTTGGTCAGCGCCATCTTGGTCTGATATTTCAGCAGGGTCTCGGTATAGCCAAGCTCTCTCTGCTCCAGGGTCTCGCCCACGCAAACGATAGCCTTCAGGCCTGCATTCAGCGCGGCCAAGGTGCGCAGGTTGACCGTCTGATCGGTCTCGCCGAAATACTGGCGGCGCTCGCTATGACCAACAACAACATATTCCACCCCGCAAGCGGTGAGCATCTCGGCGGAAACCTCGCCGGTATAAGCGCCGCTGGCCTTGAAATGAACGTTTTCTGCGCCGATCTTAATATTAGAACCTTCGGCGGCGGCGGTAGCGGCCGCGATATCCACATAGGGAACGCAAAGGACAACATCACACTTGGCATCCGCCACCAAGGGCTTCATCTCGTTGATCAGCGCGGTGGTCTCGGCGGGGGTCTTATTCATCTTCCAGTTTCCTGCAATAACATACTTTCTCATTTTTAAAAATCTCCTGTTTTTTTTATTTCTTTTTTCCTTTTATTTACGAAATAAAGGGCTGTTGCTTTTCGGCACAGCCCTTATCTAATTTCTTATTTATCATTCAAGGCTGCGATACCGGGCAGTTCTTTACCTTCCAAAAACTCCAAGGATGCACCGCCGCCGGTGGAGATATGGGTCATCTTATCGCCAAAGCCCAGGGTGTTGACCGCGGCCGCGCTGTCGCCACCGCCGATAACGGTAACCGCATCGGTCTCGGCCATTGCCTCGGCAACCGCCATGGTACCCTTGGCAAGAATGGGATTCTCAAATACGCCCATAGGCCCGTTCCAAACAACGGTCTTGGCGGACTTGACCGCCTCGGCAAAGAGAGCGGCAGTCTTGGGGCCGATATCCAGGCTCATCATATCGGCAGGGATCTTATCGGCATCCACAACCTCGATGGCGATCTCCCCATCGATGGGATCGGGGAAGCTCTTGGCGATGGTGCAGTCGACAGGCAGAAGGATCTTCACGCCCTTCTCCTCGGCCTGCTTGAGCATATCCTTGCAATAATCGATCTTGGTCTCATCCAAGAGGGAAGTACCAACCGAATAGCCCTTGGCGGCCAGAAAGGTATAAGCCATACCGCCGCCGATGATAAGAGTATCGGCCTTCTTGAGCAGGTTTTCGATAACGGTGAGCTTATCGGCAACCTTGGCGCCACCCAAAATGGTAACAAAGGGACGCTCAGGAGCATCGACAGCGTTGCCCAGATACTGCAGTTCTTTCCCGATCAGATAACCGGCAACCGCTTCCTTAACATAGCTAACAACACCGACAGTGGAGCAATGGGCGCGGTGGGCAGTACCAAACGCATCGTTGACAAAAATATCCGCCAAAGAGCCCAGCTCTGCGCTGAAGGCTTCGCCGTTCTTGGTTTCTTCGGCGCGATAGCGGGTGTTCTGCAGAAGAACAACATCCCCATCCTTCATCGCGGCAACTGCGGCCTTGGCGTTTTCGCCGACCACATTATCATCGGCCGCAAAAACAACCTCTTGACCCAGCTTTTCGGAAAGACGGGCGGCAACGGGAGCCAGGCTGAATTCGGGCTTAGGCTCGCCCTTGGGCTTGCCCATATGGGAGCAAAGGATCACCTTGCCGCCATCAGCGATCAGCTTCTTGATGGTGGGCAGAGCGGCATTGATGCGGTTTTCATCGGTGATAACACCGTTCTTGAGGGGAACGTTGAAATCGCAACGCACCAAGACGTTCTTGCCTTTAACGTTAATGTCGTCTACAGTCTTTTTGTTGTATGCCATGTTCGAAATCTCCTTTATTTAGAGTCAATAATTTACCAAAAATTATTTTACCATTATTTTGCTCTATTTGCAATCCTTTTATTTTTGTGAATTTACTGAAAATTCGCCTTTTTATGGTGGAAATACTGTAAAATCTATGGTATAATGGTTCATTAATGAAGGAAAAACACCTAAGGAGAGTTATTTTCATGGGATTATTTGATAAACTTTTCGGTTCCCATTCCGATCGGGAACTCAAGCGCATCCAACCGATGGTGGATGCAGTTTTGGCGTTGGAAGAACGCTACGCCGCCCTTTCGGAGGAGGAGCTGAAGAACCAGACCAATGTTTTAAAGGAGCGTCTTGCCGCCGGCGAGACCTTGGATGATATTCTGCCCGATGCCTTTGCCACCATGCGGGAGGCCGCCTGGCGGGTTTTGGGAATGAAGCACTATCCGGTGCAGATCATCGGCGGTATTGTCCTCCATCAGGGGCGGATCGCCGAGATGAAGACGGGCGAAGGTAAGACCTTAGTGGCCACCCTGCCCGCCTACCTCAATGCCCTGGCGGGCAAGGGCGTGCACGTCATCACCGTCAACGATTACCTGGCCCAGCGTGACAGCGAATGGATGGGCAAGGTCTACCGCTACTTAGGGATGCAGGTGGGCTTGGTGATCAACGGCCTCAAGCCCGAGGAAAAGCGCAAGGCCTACGCTGCCGACATTACCTACGGTACGAATAATGAATTCGGCTTTGATTATCTGCGGGATAATATGGCCCTCTATAAGCAAAACCTGGTCCAGCGCGGCCATGCCTTTGCCATCGTTGATGAGGTGGACTCCATCCTGATCGATGAAGCCCGCACCCCGCTGATCATCAGCGGCCAGGGCGCCAATTCCACCGAAATGTATAAATTGGCGGATAATTTCGTCAAGACCCTCACCCCCTTTAAGGTGATCCGTACCGACGATAAGGCGGACTACGATGCCTATGCCAAGATGGAATATCAGGAGATCCTGATGGGCCATTACCTCACCGAAGATCAGCATCGGGAGCTGAAAAATGCCGACTATCTGATCGAAGAAAAGAGCAAGCACGTTACTCTCACCGCCAAGGGTGTGGAAAAAGCGGAGCAGTTCTTCCATCTGGAAAATCTGGCCGATCCCGCCAATATGGAGACCAGCCATCATATCAACCAGGCCCTGCGTGCCCGCGGCATGATGCATCGGGATATCGACTATGTTGTTAAAGACGGTCAGGTGCTGATCGTGGATGAATTTACCGGCCGCATTATGTATGGCCGCCGCTATAACCAAGGCCTGCATCAGGCCATCGAGGCCAAGGAAAATGTAACGGTAGAAAAGGAGAGCAAGACCCTCGCCTCCATCACCCTGCAGAACTATTTCCGCCTCTACGATAAACTCTCGGGTATGACCGGTACCGCCCTCACCGAAGAGGACGAATTCCGCGCCATCTACGCCCTGGACGTGGTGGAGATCCCCACCAACCGTCCCAACATCCGCATCGACCATTCGGATATGGTCTTCAAAACCGAAAAGGGCAAGTTCCTCAACGCCCTCAAGCAGATCGAGGAATGCCATGCCAAGGGTCAGCCGGTGCTGGTGGGTACCATCTCCATCGAAAAGAGTGAACTGCTCAGCGCCCTTTTGCGCAAGCGGGGCATTCCCCACCATGTTTTAAACGCCAAGCACCATGAAAAGGAAGCCTCCATCATTGCCCAGGCGGGCCAGTTCGGCGCGGTAACCATCGCCACCAACATGGCCGGCCGCGGAACGGATATTATGCTGGGCGGTAACGCCGAATTCCTTGCGCAGGAAGAACTGCGCAAAAAGGGCTATGAAGAGGCAGTGATCAGCGAAGCCACCGGCTACGCCGAGACCAAAGATGAAACCATCTTAGAAGCCCGCGCTTTCTATCAGGAGTCTCTCAAAAACCATAAAGAAAAGATCAGCCAAGAAGCCGAGCGGGTACGCGCGGCAGGCGGTCTCTTTATCCTGGGCACCGAGCGCCATGAAAGCCGCCGTATTGATAATCAGTTGCGGGGCCGCGCCGCCCGTCAGGGCGATCCCGGTGCCACCCGCTTCTACCTCTCGCTGGAAGACGATCTGATGCGTTTGTTCGGCGGGGAGCGGGTCAACGCCATGATGAACACCCTGCGGATGCCCGAGGATATGCCCATCGAAGCCAAACTGCTGACCGGCGTCATCGAAAAGAGCCAGGAGCGGGTGGAAGGCGCCAACTTTGCTCGCAGAAAGCATGTTTTGGAATACGACGATGTCATGAACAAACAGCGCGAGCTGATCTATGACCAACGCCGCCAGGTGCTGGATGATTCCGACCTGAAGGATACCGTCCTTAAAATGATGGACGATTTCCTCACCGCCGAGGTGGGCCGCCACCTATCGGGCGAGGATACCACCCTTTGGGATTTCGACGGCCTGCGCAAGGAGCTGGAAGGCTTGGGGCTGAATGCGGAAGAGCTCCGCTATACCCGCGATGAGTTGATGGATCTGGATATCGACGGCATCACCGAGCAGGTGCTCCAAAAGGGCCATGAAGCCTATGAAAAGAAGGAGCAGGAGCTGGGGAGCGAAACCATGCGGGAAGCCGAGCGGGTGATCCTGCTAAGAAGCGTCGACCGCAACTGGATGGAGCATATCGACAATATGGACGATCTGCGCCAGGGCATCGGCCTGGAGGCCTACGGCCAGCGCAACCCGGTGGTGGAATTCAAGTTCCAAAGCTATGATATTTTTGATGCCATGATCGAGACCATCAAGGAAAATACCGTTCGGGGCATCCTCTCTTTGCGGTTGCGTAAGGAAGAGGAGGTCAAGCGGGAGGCGGTTGCCAAGGAGACCGGCACCTCCGCCGGTACCGACGGTACCACCCCCAAAAAGCAACCCGAAAAGGTCGCTAAAAAGGTGGGGCCCAACGATCCCTGCCCCTGCGGAAGCGGTAAGAAATACAAAAAATGCTGTGGTTCACCTGCTAATCAATAAGCTAATACCTTGACTGTTGAAATCGGCACATCTTCCGATTTTCCGCCCTCGCCGTATCGACATACGCCTTCGGGTGGAGAAACCGAAACCTGCGCTCGATTTGAACGGTCGTGTCTGAGGATCATTTTTCAAAAACCATAAAAATAATCGCCTTTGATTTCAAAGGCGATTATTTTTTATGCATTATGAATTTAGAGCGGCGGCGATCTCCTCTTGGATCGTTTCCAAAGAAAACTCGATGGGAAAATGGGTATCCTTATTGCTATACTTTCCGTTTTCATCCAACGTGAAATAGCTCAACTCGCTGTAAAGGGATTGATAGCCGTTCCGCTTGCCGCCAATGCTGTTGGTCACATTCGTCAGCGCCAAAATGCAGTCTGCCCCTTCCTCTAAATCGAAACGTCTCAAAGGACTGCTCAATATCACTCTTTCATCCTCACCGTATAGGATCAGATCAGGAGAAAGATTATGCCCGTTGACCGTCTTGACGGTGATGACCGAGGATTCATAGGTTCCTTTATAAAGCGTTTCAATCTCTACGCTATATTCTGCTACCTGAGCATTGGGAATCTTGCCCCAGCCCTCCGCCTGAAGCGTTCCATCGGGATTGGTCATATATTCCTTCTCTTTTTTTAAAACCTTGCCCTTAAAGATCAGTTCCGCTTTTTGGATCATTTCTTCCTTGGTAACAGTCGCTCTGAATTCTTCAATCGATAAATAATCCTTTTTTATTACTTCCGGCTCTTCCGGTTCATCAACTTCTTCCTTTTCCGAAGGCTTTTCAGCCGGAGGCTCTTCCTTCTCAGGCTCCTGATCCTCTTTTGGAGGCAAGGGATCCTCCTGATCTTGCGAAGGTTGATCCTCGATGGGCTTATCGGGTTGCTTCGGCTCATCGGCGGAAGGGTCGTCGATATCCGTTTCCCCTAAAAGTCCTGAGGAGGTCGATTGATCGCCCGACATGATAAAATATTCTTCATCGGGCTTTGTTTTCGGCCATAGAATGAGACCAACAAAGACAACCGCCGTAACCACGCCCAGATAGGCGGCGGGGATGCCCACATACCGCCAGGGGAAGTTTCTTGCCTTTTTTCCTTGGAGGCAATTGTGCAAGATCTGCCCGCGCGCCGCTGCGCCGAGCTTCCAGCCGCTCTCGGCGGATTTCAGGTTTTCCCAACGAATGCTCATGCTAAAACCTCCTTCTTATAAATTTCTTCTGCCCGCTTTTTCGCCCGCTCGATCCGCTTGCGGACCGCCGCGGCGGTGCCGCCCAGCAGTTGGGCGATCTCCTCGGAGGTGTAGCCCTCCACATATTTGAGCTGCAAAACCGCCCGATCCTTCACCGGCAGATACCAAAGCAGCTCAGGGAGCCCGCCCGAAGGGGCGGCCGCATGGCAATTTTCCAGGGGCTCATGGTGATGGCGGTTGCGGGCAGTGCAGAGGGACTTGGCGCAGTTGACTGCGCAACGAATGACCCACGCCCGCTCATGCTCCTCGCTACTGAACGTAGGCGCCTTGCGATAGTAGCGCAAAAAGGTATTCTGCACCGCATCTTCCGCATCCTCGGGATTGCCCAAAATCGACATCCCGATGCGGTAGACCGTATCCCCATATGTATTCAATGCGACCTTCAATCGCACATCCCGATTGGCCATATCGCTCCCCCCTTCACTTATAATACTTTTTAAAGAACCACTTTTGTGACATTATATTTTAAAAAAATTAAAGAGC
>JAFSBD010000224.1 GCA_017442025.1 Clostridia bacterium | reverse complement strand
TTCCATTTTATATAATAACTGCTTTTCGGTCGATGGGCTGACCCTTTGCGGAACCCGCGGCTGGGATGTGGAAGCCGGCGATGAAAAATCTCAAAAGATCATGGCGCGGGAGCTGCAACGCTTGGAGCGTTCCCTTGCCGAAGCTCCGACGGATCAGGAAAGAATCGTCTTTTTCCACTATCCGCCCTTAAGCGGAGGGAAGGAGCCCTTCCTGCCGCTTTTGCAGAAATATCAGGTGCGCCGTTGCTATTTCGGCCATCTCCATGGCCCCAAGGCGGTGGAACTGCAGCCTTTTGCGCAAAACGGCATTTCTTATACCCTGGTCTCGGCCGATGCGTTGAACTTTCAGCCGTTGCGGATTCCGCAAAAACCGTCGAAAATCGAAGAAATACAGCAAAATTGCCAAAAAAGGCCTTCGTTTTGGGCGAAAGTTCTCTCTCTTTTTGGGAGATAGTGTTGACTTTTTTTGGTATTAATTATAAAATAATAGAGTTATTAGGCTAAAATATGGAGGTACTAATAGGATGACAGTAAAAGAAGTAAAAACTCTGGAAAACAGCACCGTTGAACTGATCGTTGAGGTGAAAGGCGAAGAGTTCAAAAACGCAGTGGATGCAGCGTTCAAAAAGAACATTGCCAAGATCACCGTTCCCGGTTTCAGAAAGGGCAAGGCTCCCCGTAAGGTTGTAGAACGTCTGTATGGCGAAGGCGTCTTTTTTGAAGATGCAGTGAACGCCCTTTATCCCGATGCTTATGATGCGGCTGTGAAGGAAGCGGATCTGAAGGTGGTTGCTCGCCCCGAGATCGAGATCACCGAGGTGGATGCCGAAGGCTTTACCTTCAAGGCAGTCGTTACTGTTAAGCCCGAAGTCAACGTAAAAGAATATAAAGGTTTAAAAGTTACCAAAAATGTCTATACTGTAACTGAGTCTGAAGCCAAAGCCGAGCTGGAGCGTCTGCAGAAGCAGAACGAGCGCACCATCGTTGTGGAGCGTGAATCCAAGGACGGCGATACCGTCAACATCAATTTTGAGGGTTCTGTCGATGGCGTTCCCTTCGATGGCGGTAAGGGCGATAATTATGATCTGGTTCTGGGCTCCGGCAGCTTTATCCCCGGCTTTGAGCCCCAGTTGGTCGGCAAGAAGGCCGGCGAGGATGTGCAGGTAGAGGTTACCTTCCCCGAAGAGTATCATGCCGAAGAGCTGAAGGGGAAAGCGGCTGTTTTCGCTTGCCATATCAACGAAGTCAAGGAAACCGAGCTTCCCGAGCTGGATGATGAGTTTGCCAAGGATGTCAGCGAATTTGATACCCTTGCAGACCTGAAGAAGGACATTAAAAAGAAGATCAAAGAGCAAAAGGCTCGTCAGGCCGATAGCGAATTGGATAACGCGCTGATCGATGCTCTGCTGGAGAATACCGAGGTTACCATCCCCGATGCCATGATCCAGCAGAAGGTTGATAATATGGCCGCTGAGTTTGAGCAGCGCCTGGCAGGCTCCGGCTTGAATCTGCAGATGTATCTGCAGTATACCGGCATGGATGAGGCTTCCTTCCGCAAGGGCTTTGAAGCCGATGCCGAGAAGCAGACCAAGGTTCGCCTTGCTCTGGAAAAGGTTGTTGAGTTGGAAGGCGTTGTTGTTTCGGAAGAGGATATCGAGAAGGAGTATAGCGACATTGCCGCTGCCTACGGTATGCCTGCCGATCAGGTAAAGATGTATCTGCCCAAGGAAGATATCACCATGGATTGCGCTGTTTCCAAGGCGGTTGAGTTGATCCGCAATCATGCAGAGATCACCGAAGAGAAGGTTTCTGCCAAGAAGCCTGCCGCAAAGAAGGCAACTGCCAAGAAGGAAGAGCCCAAGGAGTAATCTTCAATATTTAAAGGAGTTTGTCTATGAGTTTAGTACCGATGGTCGTAGAGAAGACCGGTCACGGTGAGCGTTCTTATGATATTTATTCCCGCTTGCTGAACGATCGGATCATCATTTTGGCGGAGGAGGTCAATGATACCACCGCCAGCCTGGTGATCGCCCAGTTGCTTTATCTGGAAAGCCAAGATCCCGATAAGGACATCAGCTTTTATATCAATTCCCCGGGCGGCTCTGTAACCGCGGGGTTGGCCATTTTCGATACCATGCGGTATATCAAGTGCGATGTATCTACCATTTGTATCGGTATGGCGGCGAGCATGGGTGCATTTTTGCTGGCGGCCGGCGCGAAGGGAAAGCGGTATTGCCTTCCTAATAGCGAGGTAATGATCCATCAGCCGCTCGGTGGGATCATGGGAAGTGCCACCGATGTGGAGATCCGCTCCCGCAACCTCAAAAAGACCAAAGAGAAGCTCAATCAGATGCTGGCGGAATTTACCGGCAAGAGTCTGGACGAAATCGAACGCGACACCGATCGGGACCATTTCCTTTCCGCAGAAGAAGCGAAGGAATACGGCCTGGTGGATGAAGTTATCGCCCATCGATAAAAGAAGCAAAGAGAAAGGAATTCGATGGATTCCTTTCTCTTTTTATCTCATTAGCCAAAGCATTGAAACTTGAATCGGCCCGAAAGGGCGGTTTTTCGATGCTTTTCGGCTCGTTGTCGCTCATAGGCACCAGCCTTATGAGCTCCGCCTCACCAAAAATCATTCAAAAAACCGCACCTTTGCGGGTCGTAGAATTTTTGAACAATAGATTTTTTGATTGGTGAGGCACAAAACACAGCAAATCCTGGCGGATTTGCGAGTATTTTAACAAAGCCAAGCGAAAAAGATGTGTTCAAAAATCCGGTTCAAGTCTCAATGTTTTGGCTAAGGAGATCAATATGTCGGATCATAACAAAAATAGTTGCTCCTTCTGCGGCCGTTCCGCCCAGGAGGTGCATCTGATCGAGGGCTTAGACGGCATGATCTGCGCCGATTGCGTGGATCTTTGCATGAGCCTGTTGATTGAAAATGGGTATCAGCCCCAGAGCATGCCCCGACCTAAGAGCAAGCGTAAAAAAGAAGAGCAGGAGATCCATGTTCATAAACCGCAGGAGATCAAACGCTTTTTGGATGAATATGTGATCGGGCAGGAGCGCGCCAAGATCGCCCTTTCGGTGGCGGTCTATAACCATTATAAGCGGATCCTCAACCCCGATGCCGATGCGGACGGGGTGGAACTGCAAAAGAGCAATATTTTGCTTGTCGGCCCCACCGGTAGCGGTAAGACCTATCTGGCCAAAACGCTGGCCAAGATCCTGAACGTGCCCTTTGCTATTGCCGATGCCACTACCCTGACCGAGGCGGGCTATGTGGGCGAGGATGTGGAAAACATCCTGCTCAAATTGCTTCAGGCGGCGGATTTCGACGTGGAGCGGGCGCAAAAGGGCATCATCTATGTGGATGAGATCGATAAGATCGCCCGCAAGAGCGAAAACGTTTCCATTACCCGCGATGTCAGCGGGGAAGGGGTGCAGCAGGCACTTTTGAAGATCGTGGAGGGCACCGTTGCCAACGTTCCTCCCCAGGGTGGGCGTAAGCATCCCAACCAGGAGTTTATCCAGATCGATACCTCCAATATTTTGTTTATTTGCGGCGGTTCTTTTGATGGGATCCAGAGCGTTGTTAAAAAGCGGATCGGCAAATCCGCTGTGGGCTTCGGTGCGCAGATCCAGAGTAAGGAAGGCCCTTCCTTGAGCGAGATCTATCAGAAGTTGGAAAGTCATGATATCGCCAAGTTTGGCGTTATTCCCGAGCTGGTGGGCCGTCTGCCGATTTTGGTAACGCTGGATGAGCTGGACGAAGCGGCCATGCTCCGCATCCTGAAAGAGCCTAAAAACGCGATCGTGAAGCAATATCAAAAGCTGTTTGCCTTGGATGGCGTGGAGTTGGTTTTTGAAGAGGATGCCCTTTCGGCTATCGCAGAGAAGACCATTCAGCAAAAGACCGGTGCGCGGGGCTTACGCGCCATTATCGAAAACGCCATGATGGATGTGATGTATCGCGTTCCCTCCATGGAAAATGCGGAGCGGGTGTTGATCGACCGCGCCTTTATTCTGGGAGAAGAGGATGCAAAAATAACCTGCCGCGCAGAAAAGTTGGAGGGTGGAGAGCATGAGCAATAATTTCTTTTCCATGCTGTTTCGCATGAAATATATCGATCGTTGGGCGTTGATGCGCAATTCCCGCGCCGAGACCCTTACCGAGCATACCTTGGAGGTGGCGGTGTTGGCTCATGCATTGGCGACCATTGCGAATGCGCGTTGCGGAAAGAACTATAATGTGGACCGTGCGGCGGTGCTTGGAATGTTCCATGATGCCCATGAGATATTGACCGGCGATATGCCCACCCCCGTTAAGTATCAGAACCCTGCGATTGAAACTGCTTTTAAAGGAGTGGAATCGGCGGCAAACGATCAGTTGCTGGCGATGCTGCCTGCTGATCTGCAAGGTACTTATGAACCCTTGCTGCGGGAAGAGGATGCGGATTTGCGGCCCTTGGTAAAGGCGGCGGATAAGCTCTCTGCGCTCATTAAGTGCGTGGAAGAGCGGAAAGCGGGGAATCTGGAATTTCAAATTGCCGAGCAATCTGTGCGTGAGATGCTCTTAAAGATGGATCTCCCTGAGGTGCAGATTTTTATAGAAGAATTCCTTCCCGCCTTTGAACTGACTTTGGATGAAATGCGATAAATAAAAACACCACCCGATTTGCCAAGTGTCCTTAAGGGCACTTGGCAGCGATATAAATTCCTTCGGAATTTTCGATATACTCCAAACCCCTCTTGCCAAAAGCAAGAGGGGTTTAAAGTTCGATATAGACTGCGTCTGCGAGATGCTTTTGAGAGGACTCAAAAGCGAGAAGGAATGTATATCGCCTATCGCGGCTTTGGGGCTGTTTCGACGAACTTTTTTTGCATAAATGCAAAAAAGTTCAAGCCTATAGGATCCCAACCAAATAAAAACACCACCCGATTGGGTGGTGTTTTTATTTGGCTGGGATAGCAGGACTCGAACCTGCGGAATGACGGAGTCAGAATCCGTTGCCTTACCAACTTGGCTATATCCCAACGACGGCTAATATTATATCAAACAAAAATCGATTTGTAAAGTAAAATTTCAAACAAATATGAAATATTTTTTATTATTATTGACATAAAAGATATATAATATTATAATTTTATGGTACGTGCAGTATTAAAGTATGAATGAACAGGTGAAGTGAATTGAGAAAAAGCAAACGATATTCAGCAAAACACGCGCGCAAACTTCGTCTGCCGCGTCTGAACCCTGATTCCTGGGTGATGCGCCCTTGGGGTAAATATTTGGTTTCTTTTCTGGCTGCTTTGGTGCTGGAAGCTTCCTTGGCGTTGTTTTTCCTCTATGGCCCTATTGCCTTTTTCAGAGATCTTTTGATCACTTCGGCGATGGCGACCCTTTCCCATCAATATTATGCCACCACCTTCTATTCGGAAGAGACCATCAATGAGGTGCTTAATAAGCATAAGGTAACCGATCTTACGACCCAGACCGAAACAGACCAGATCCAAACCCAGAAGAATAATAACGATATTAAGGTGAAGAAGATCACCGGTACCGGCTATACCGGTTTTGTTATGGAGGTTTCCAATCCTGCGTGGGTGCGGCTCGGAATTCCCCAGAATTTCGGCACCAAAGGGCAAAAGATTCCCGCGCTGATTGAAGATTACGGTGCACTCGCCGGTATCAACGGCGGCGGCTTTGCCGATGCAAACGGCTGGGGAAACGGCGGTAAGGCCATCGGTACGGTTATTGTGGACGGTGTTCTTTTGCAGGAGACCGGCGCAAGCTATTGCGATATTATCGGCTTTAATAAGGATGATGTCCTGGTATTGGGCCGTTATGAAAAATCGGAGATCGAGGATCTCAATTTGCGGGACGCCTGCGAATTTTATCCCTTCCTGATCATCAACGGTGAGCCGGCGGAGATCTCCGGCAACGGTGGTTGGGGCGTTGCACCCCGTACTGCCATCGGCCAGCGGAAAGACGGAACGGTTCTTTTCGTTGTTATCGATGGCCGTCAGGTTACCTCGGCCGGCGCAACCATGAAGCAGCTTCAGCAGGTGCTGATCGAGGAGGGCGCCTATAATGCCGCGAACCTCGACGGCGGCTCTTCCACCGTTTTGTATTATACCGAAAAAGGCGGCGTTATGAATAACCCCAGCGGCTCGGATCGCGACGGTATGCGGTTCCTGCCTAATGCCTGGCTGGTTATCGATCCCGAAACCTATACCCCGCCCACCGATCGTCCGCCTTACGACGATATGTGGATCGCAGAATGATAAAAACTCCTTGAGCCATGGCTCAAGGAGTTTTTTAACTTATAATTGAATCGGGCCAAAGGGGCGGATCTGCAGAATATGGCAGCAACCATTGCCGAATACCCGCTCCATCTCGGCGCAATAGCGTTCTGTTTCCTCGGCGGGAACATACGCTTGGATCGTTCCGCCGAATCCACCGCCGTGCACCCGCCAGGCTCCTTTTCCATCCAGCATTTGCTGGGCAAGGCAGAGCGCCAGGCTGATGGCCTGTTCGGTGGGCTTGCGGTCGGAATAAATGTTTTGCAGATACATATAGGAAGAATTCCCCGATGCGCAGACAATGCGTTTAAACGCCTCGAAATCCTTCTGCTCC
>JAFSBD010000223.1 GCA_017442025.1 Clostridia bacterium | reverse complement strand
GACTCCAGGCTCCATAGCAATGATCATCCCGGGTTTTAACTGCTCGGTGCATTCCGCAACCAGACGTGGCTCTAAAAGCTTTTCTTTGCCCACCGCATGGCCTGCATGATGGGGGCAACTAAACCCTTCCTTTTCCAGCGCCTGCTGCATGGCAAAATAGACATCGCAGGCCCGCGGATGGGTTTTCAGCACCTGCTCCATCTTTTTAAGGGCGTTCAAAACGGCCGCATAGGCTTTACGTTGCCGCTCCGAAGGCGCACCGATAAAGAAGGTGCGGGTGGTATCGGCGAAGCAGTCGGCCCAGCCGGGCTGAAGGTCCAAAATCAGCGCATCCCCTGCTTTGGGGATATAAGCGGAAGCATCACCGTCGATGCGGCTATCGGCGCAGACATCGCCGGAAAATTCCATATCGGGCTTTTGCCAGGCATCTAAAATGATCTCTTTGATCTGCTGCTCGCTCATCCCCTGCCGAAACTGCTCTTTGGTTGCATCAAAGGCGGCGCGGTTCATGGCCAGCCGCAGTTCAAAATCCTTTAAGAACTGCTCCATCTTCTTATACCAGCTTCTTTCCGACAAGATTTTCGATATTCTCGCAAAGGATCATTTCCTTCAGGCGGTCGGGAATGTTGCTGAGAAGGACACGCCCAAGAACGGGGCGGGTATCGTTGAAGGTCTGGTCGGTACTGAAGATAAATTTATGCTCCGGCGCAAACTTGACCATCTCTTCGATCCATAGCTCCGAATAAAGGGAGCCGTTGATATCGCAATAAACGTTCTTATATTCTCTTGCCATCCGCATGGCATCCATGCAGCCCTGGCGAACACCGCCCATATGACCCAAAATGATCTTCATATCGGGGTATTTCGCCAGATACCGCTCAAAGGAGCCGGGGCGGTTCATCGGCTCTTCCTCCCAGGTATGGCAGAGGACAGGGATATTATGAACCGCGCAATATTCCATAAACTGATCGTAGCCGCCATCATCCAGATGGGAGCGATCCTCGCGGGGATGGATCTTAACACCCATAAAGAGGGGATGATCCTTGAGGGCGGCGATCTGCTCCATCAGCTCCTTATGCTGGCGGGGCTGATACCAGGCGTAGAAAAACATATCATCCCGCGATTCGGCGAGATCGACCAGCCAATCCACTTCCTTTTTGGCATCATTCTTCCCCATCGCGCCCATGGCGATACCCGCCACCTTATCGATCCCGCACCGCTTGGAGAGGGCAAGGCTATCCGCTTCGCTCATCGGCTCGATATAGATGCTGGTGCAACGGCTTTCGCCGATATGGAAATGGGCATCAAAGATGCGAACATCCTTCAAATTCTTTTCTAAGGCTAAATCACGAATGCTCATCGCTTGATCCCCCTTTCCATAATGCGTTCAAAGTTCTTATAGGCGATCAGCTCGATCTGATCTTCGGGCAGTTCGCAATAGAGCATCTGATAGATGCGGTCGTAGGGCTCTTTATCGGGCATTCCTGTTCCGAATAGGATCTTATCGGCACCGATCTCCGCCGCCAGGCTTTCAAAAGCATAGTATTCAATCAGATTGGTAGTTTCGATATAAACATTGGGAAATTTCTTCACCATCGCAACATATTGGCGGTTGAGCCATTGGTTGGTATTGGTCAGCACCAAAACCAGCTCGGGATGCTTGGCCTTAAATTCCGCCAGAGGGGAAAGATCCTCATATTCCCAAACCAAAACCAAAAGGGGCGCCTTGGACTCCTCCAAAACCTCGATCATCCAATCATAGAGCCATTCGGTAATCGGAGCAGCATCCTTTTGGGGATGGATGCGGAATGCCGCGCCCTCCACCTTAGCCAGATGCTCCAATTCCTCGCGGGTATAGCTTTCCTTCCCAAAGGAAGGGGGCAACAGCCGCAGGACGGGAACACCGCCGCATTCCTTGCAACGAGCAATCGTTTCCGCATTGGCCTCCCGCACCGATTTTCCCGCGCGGGTCGCATTATACCAAGCGCAGGATTCAATAAAATTTTCATCACACACTTTTTTTACTTCCTCAAAGGTGGCGGCATAAATGCCTTCCGGCCGATAGGAATAAAAAGCGCAGTTTGCGTCTTTAAATCGCATAAGATCCCTCCGATCTAACCATGATAATCTATTTTAATTATATAGAATGAAAAGCAATTTGTAAAGACTTTTTATAAATTATCTTTTTACTACTTGAAACATTGGGAATCCCTTGATATAATAAGCATGACTGGGAGGTGAAAAGAAATGCCAAAAACCGCAAAAAACCTAACCTATCTGCGGGCGCAAAATCAGGGTGCCATTTTAAAAGCCTTGCTTTTGGGCAAGGAGATCTCCAAACAGGAGCTTGCGGGGCGGCTGAACCTCACCCCCATGAGCATTTCTTATATCACCAACGATCTTTTGGAAAAAGGGATCATCACCGAAAATCAGGAAAAGCCCATCAAAAAGGATTCTCCCGGGCGGCGGGCCTTGGCGCTGGAGATCGTTCCTCGGCGGTTGCTGGCCATCGGCGTTTCCATCTCGCGGCGGCATCTGCGCATCGCCCTTTCGGATCTTTGCGGCGAGCCCATTCGGCTGATCTCCCACCGCCACTCCCCCGATCTGACCAAAGAAACCCTGACCGATATGATCCTCGAAGAGGTGGAAGATCTCTTGAAACTGGCGCCCCGAGAGCATATCTTAGGCATTGGCGTCAGTTGCATCGGACTGGTGGACATTCGAGAAAAGACGGTGGTCGCCACCACCGATTTCTTCGGCATTCAAAACTGGCCGATCGGAAAGATCTTGCAGGATCGCTTTAATCTGACCTGCTACGTTGTTGAAGATATGAAGGCGGCGGGGCTGGCGGAATATTACTACGGCGCTGCCGGAGCACTGAATGATTTCATCTATTTAGGCGTTACCTACGGTTTAGGTGCAGGCATTATCTCCAACAGCAAGCTGCTGGAGGGCAACCGAGGATTTTGCGGTGAGGTGGGTCATACCACCCTCTACCACGACGGCAAGAACTGCGGTTGCGGCAACCGCGGCTGCGCCGAAATGTATCTCAGCGTGGGCGCGATCTTGGAGCGGATGGGGCTGGAGGATTGGCAGGATTTTGCCGATCTATGCCGAAAATCGCCCCGCGATCCCGCAGTGCAGGCGATCCTGAGGGATCTTGCCACCCTGCTGGTCAATATCGTCAACTGCTATGATACCGAGGCAGTCATCATCGGCCATGAAGGTGCGCTTTTAAGCGAGGAGATATTCACCCAACTGAATGAGGAGGTCAACCGCCGCATTATGGCCAGGGCGGTGAAGAAGGTAGAAATTCTTCCCTCGGCCATCTCGGAAAAGATCCACGCGCTCAATGGAGCGGCTGTTATTTTCTCTCGGCTTTTCGGCGGAGAGTTCAAGTTATAAAGGAGTAAACAAAATGGCAAAGTTTTTTGAAGAGTACGATCTGAAGATCGGCGAAGCAACGGAAAGCCCCTTCCTCAATAAGGTGGAGGTTTATCAGGACGGCACCACCCCTATGTATCGGGATACCGACGGAACCCTTTGGGCGATGAGCGGCCATTCCCATAAAGGGCATATCGCCATGTTTGCAGGAACCTGCCTGGATGACATGGAAAAGAAATATCAGATCCAGCTCAATTTCTGCGTAGGTCATGCAGAGCATGCTTTTTCGGGCGTTCGCTACCCCGAAGGTGTTTTGCCCCGCGGCAGTATCTGGCCCTTCGGTCTTTATATCTGCCCCAATACCCACCGCTTTTTCTGCTGGTTCCATAATGAATCGGGCTGGAACGGGAAAGGCACTGCCTACGATGCCTACGGCCCCTGCGATACCCCCAAGTGGGATAGTGATTTCCGCCACATCGGCCTGATGCATTCCGACGATGAGGGTAAAAACTGGACCTTCGACCGCTGGGTGCTGACCGGCGAAGAGGTTTGTTTCACCTCCCGCTATAACCCCGGCGCAGGCAACGCCTTGGGTCAACAAGGGGATATCATCCGCTTTGGCAGCGGCGATTTCTGCATGTTCATCGAGCCCGAAGGCGATTATATTTATCTCCTTTACGATATGCTGGAAATGGATATCTCCAAAGAAGGCCATGAGAATATTTGGAAGCGGTGCGACGCTTATATTGCCCGCTGCCGTAAGAGATGCGACGGTACCATGGGCGATTTTGTTAAATACTACGACGGTGCGTTCTGCGAAGCAGGAAACCTCGGCAAAGAGACCCGCATCTTAGAGGATTGCTGGCATCCCCGCGTTGTCTATAGCGAGCCCTTGAAGAAATACATTATGACCAGCAAGCCCATCCTCTCCACCATGCAAAAAAAGATCCCCGGCCTGGATGAAAAGGCCAAGGTGATGCAGATCAGCACCTCCGAGGATCTCATCCATTGGACCAAGCCCGAATTGGTTTATAAGGACGGCAAGCTTTGGGGCAACCATTATAACGCCATTGTTCCCGATGATACCGTTTTCCAGCCCAATATCCTTACTGAAAATAAATTCTCCATCCTCAACTGCCATAACGGAACCGATGTTATGCGCTACCCTGTTGAGATCATCAAGAAATAAACAATATGCCCGGGTTGCAAACGCAACCCGGGCAGCTTTTATAGAAAAGCATTCTTTATTTTAACTTTTCTTTTGCGGTGTTGATAGAGGCAATCAAAATGCGGCGGATCGTTCCGCACTGATTGTATAAGTCAACCGCTGTATCTCTGTTTAACATTTCCGATTTAACAAACAACTCCAGCCAATACTCCGTTTCATAGCATTCTTTTAAAGCAATCTGTAATTTAGCAATAAAATCAGGCTTTCCGTGAGCGTAGTTTGCCTCGTGAATATTAGCACCAATAGAAGTGGCAGATCGCTCTAATTGATTAACAAGAGAGTAATGCCCCTTCATTGATTCGCATAACTTTATAATCTTAATGGAAAAATCCATTGATAACTCTACAAGTTTATTCTCTTTCACTTTGATCCCCTCACAGATTGTCTTGCACATCAAATGAAATATTGCTACGCAATATGAAATAATCCTACGGATTATGAAATATTTTACCCAAAGGGCAAAACATGAAATAAAATAAATCCCTTATACGCCACAGCGTATTTCATAGCGTCAGCTATTTCATATGCCGCAGGCATATTTCACAAATCCCGTTAGGGATTTATTTCATTGAAAAACCCTCTTTTGTCCGCAGACAAAAGAGGGTTTTTCTGGAGCGGGTGACGAGGCTCGAACTCGCTACCTCAACCTTGGCAAGGTTGCGCTCTACCAGATGAGCTACACCCGCATTTCTAAGTGCCGTCCCCTGACGACGTGTTATATTATACTAAATGGTTCTTAGAAAGTCAAGCACTTTTTTATAATTTTTTTAAAAATTTTTCGAAGGCAAAAACGGCCTGTTTTCAGGCCGTTTTCGCCTTACTTTTTAATACTCTAATTTAATTACCGGAATGATCGCACCAACACTCTTTTCATCAAAGGTGAAGGTAACGGTATCCCCCACATTCAGAATCACCGCCCGCTCATCGGCGGCAACGCTCAGGGAATAGGTTCCCTCCACACCCGCCAACTGATAGTAGTAGCAGGTATTCCCGCCGATTACCGCGCTGCGAATGGAGGTAATGGCACCCGATACCGTCTTTTGGGTTACCGGCGGCTTAGGCTTTTCCTCCAAAACGCCCGCAGCGCTCAGTTTTTCCACATAACGGCGTTCGCATTCCTCCACCGAATCGGCAGCCACAACGATCTGATACTGCTGAACATTGACCATGGCATACATCTTGACCAAGTTGCTGGCATCCTTCAGAGCCATAAAATAGGTGGGTTCTTCGGAAATATTCAGCAGCAGCGGGAAGGTGGCGGTATACCGCATCTCCTGCACCTGACCCTGGGCCGAATTCATGGCCGAATACTCCTCCGCACCGGCCACCGGATAAAATTTCGTTTCCTTGGTGCGCTGGTTGGAAAGGATAAAACCGATATTGGATTGATCGGCCGCCACGCTGGTGACGCCGGTATACATATAAACATCATCGCCCTGGGCCATATAATTATACCCATCGGTGGTAACGCGGCAATCCTTTTGGGCGAAGACCGAGTTCCAAAAGCCGTTGATCAGGGTGCCATAGAAATCATATTGCTCGATGATCAGGTCTGCGTTATACACCCGATCCACCCAACTGGGGATCTCATCGACGGGATAATAAGTGCTCTCGCCGTTTATCGCATTGACCAGCACCGCGCCCTCGATATCCCGACCGCCGTATAGACCGATCTTAAAGGTATAGGTGGGGCAGATCCAATAGGGAGTTCCCTCTTCGTCCACTTCAAAGTTTTCTTCGGCGAAGATCTTGGTGGGATATTGGAACCGCAGGTGGCGATCCAGATAACGCCCGAAATGTTCGGCGGTGGAATATTTCATTCCTTCCTGCAAACGAACGAGCTGTACCTCCTGGGTAACCATATCGATCATCAGATAGCCGGGGATGCCCTCCTTCACATTGGAAAGCCATTTGAATACATCCACATATTCCAAGGGCGTTACCCGCACCGGGCGGCCCTTATAATTGATCTGGGTATAATTCTCCATCACCGAAAATTGGCTGACCATATCCGAAAGCTCGCCCATCTTTCGATCGCCCAACTTTTTGGCCGAATCCAGATCCAGGCGGGGAATATGATCATAGGTGATCTCGGAAACATCCTGGGTGAAATCCCCTTCCGAAACCTCCAACAAGGAGCGGTATCTTTTGGCGTTGAAGATCTGCGCGCCCGCAATATTGCCGATCACACCGACTAAAATACAGGCGGCAATAATGCCCAGCAAAACCTTGATGATGCCGGGGATAAACATTCCTTTTTCGATCTTGATCTCGGTTACCTGCAACACGCTCTTCTTAAGGCCCAGGACCAAATAGGCAATGCCATAGGCCACGCAAAGGGAGATGATAAAGGTCAAGAGTCCCCCCGAATGAATGTTGAGCGCAGGGAGGGTGAAATAATAGGAGATTACACCAAACAACAGGGTAATAACTGCACTAAAAATATGACGTTTTGCGGTTTTCATCTTAATTTAAAACTCCTTTCATCGGATGACTTCGATCCCCTCCAGCGCTTTCGCGACCAGGGCATCGATATCTAAATTCGCTTCTTCCCGCTCGATATCCCGCAGGGTGGGTTTGGTGCGGGGATGCTTGGGGGTAAAAACGGTGCAACAATCTTCATAGGGCTGAATGGAGGTTTCAAAGGTGCCGATCTTGCGGGAGATCCGCACGATCTCATCCTTATCCATGCCGATCAGCGGTCTTAGGATCAAAGAATCGGTTACGCTATCGGTCAGCCGCAGGGCATCCATCGTCTGGCTTGCGACCTGACCCAAACTCTCGCCGGTGATCAACGCGCCGCTATGGGTGCGCTTTTCCAATGCATGGGCGACCCGCATCATAAACCGGCGCATAATAACGGTAAAAAACTCTTCCTTGCAATGGTCGCGGATCGCTTCCTGCACCTCGGTGAAATGCACCACCAAAAGCTTCATGCCGGGGCAATAGGCCCGCATCAGCTCCGCCAAGGTTATCACCTTTTGCTTGGCTCGCTCGCCGGTATAGGGCGGGCTGAAAAAGTGGATGCCGGTAAGCTGCACGCCCCGCTTAGCCATCATATAGCCCGCAACAGGGCTATCGATGCCGCCCGAAAGGAGCAGGCAGGCGCGGCCGTTGGAGCCATAGGGCATTCCGCCCGCGCCGGGCACCCTTACCGCATGGATATAGGCGCCGAAATCCCGCACCTCTACCGTTACGGTAACTTCCGGATGATGCACATCCACCCGCAGATGGGGAAAACGCTCCAGCAGAGTCCCCCCCACCTCGCGGCAGATCTCGGGGGATTTCAAGGGGAACCGCTTATCGCTCCGCTTAGCCTCCACCTTAAAGGTGCTTGCCTCCTCCAAAACATCGCAAAGACACTCCCTGGCTAAATTTTGGATTGAATCCATCGTTTTTTCACACATATAGGCACGGCAAACAGCGGCGAACCCAAACACGCGGCAGGTGCGTTCAAATACTTCGTCCATATCCGCATCGTCTAACGGGCGGACATAAACTGTCGATTGGGCAAGGCTGATATCAAACCGCCCCAGATCATTGATCGAAGATTTCAGGTTTTTGAGCAAGATGGCATCAAAGTGGCTTCGATTGAGCCCCTTGAGCACGATCTCGCCGCATTTCGCCAATATCAGTTGTTCCATTTTTTATACTTCCTTATACATTCTTTGAATTTTTTCGGGCACCAACGCCAGCGCATCCATCAAGGCATCGATCTCCTCGAT
>JAFSBD010000017.1 GCA_017442025.1 Clostridia bacterium | reverse complement strand
GTCCCGCTTTTGCCTGCGGGCAAAAACCGATCCCCCGGCCGCTTATGGCGGAATACCGGATTGCCCACTATTTTATCACAATCGATCTGAAAATGTGTAAACGCACTGTTAATTTCTTCTAAACGAAGGTGAAACTCCCAATCCCCCCATCGAATCGGCCGATCGGGGGTTACCGAGATCATCGGTTCTTCTTCGGGGGAGAGAAAAACGCATCGGCCGTATTCCAACCGAAAATAACGTTCCCTTGCGATCTGCACCTGCCCTGCGGGCGGTGCGCTGCGGATCAGCGCGGAAATTTCGCCGAAATGCAGGCGGCTGAGCGGCGCACCGTTCATCCGATCCAGCACCCGCTTTAAGATCGCATCAGGCAATTTACCCAAAACTTCCGCCTCATCGGAATCCACCTGCCCCGCCCAAAGGGATAGGGCTTCTTCCTCGGCGGCTAAGATCCGCATGGATGCGGCCAATCCTTCGGAAAACCGCCCTTCCTCCCTGCTCTCCAAAAGGGGCAGGATCTCATGGCGCAAAAAGTTGCGCAAATAAGCGGTATCTGCGTTGGTCTCGTCGGTTACATAGCTTAAATGATGCTCTGCCGCGTAGGCGCAAAGCTGCTCCTTTTCCATCTCCAAAAGGGGGCGGATATATCCGCCGCGGCGGGATTTAATGCCCGAAAGGCCGTTGCTCCCGCTCCCGCGGTAGAGGTTGATAAAAAAGGTCTCCAGCTGATCCTGCCGATGATGGGCGGTGGCGCAAAAGCACATCTTGCCATCGGCAAGTTCATCCAAAAAGCCATACCGCAACGCGCGGGCCCCCTCCTCGGGGCTCATTCCCCGTTCTTCTGCATAAGTCTTGGCGTCCCCTTCAAAGCACCGAAAGGGAATCTCCCATTCGGCGCAAAGGGCTTGGCAGAATTCTTGATCCCGCCGCGCCGCCTCTCCCCGCAGACCATGGTTGACATGGGCCGCCTCCAAAGTAACCGCGCGATCGGGCAGTTCCTTTAATAAATGGAGCAACACCACCGAATCCAATCCGCCGCTGAGGGCAACGGTGAGGGTGCTCCCTTCGGGGAGGGCAAAACGCTCCATCCCTTGGCGAAAACGCTCTCTCATCATACCGGCGGTGCTTCGTCCGGCAGGGGAATGCCGCCGGGCATGGTATCCTTTTTCGCTTTATAATCGCCAAACTTGGTGAGGGTATTGTTCCAGGAAAGATAAATCGTATCGGTCGGGCCGTGGCGGTTTTTGGCGATGATCAGCTCGATCTTATTGGGGTTTGCGGTCTCCTTATTATAGAGCGCATCGTTATAAAGGAACATGATTGCATCGGCATCCTGCTCGATAGAGCCCGATTCCCGCAGATCCGAGGGCATGGGGCGTTTATCCCCCTCCCGCTTTTCGGGGGCGCGGGAAAGCTGGGATAGGCACAAAACAGGAACATTAAATTCCTTTGCCATCATCTTCATAGAACGGGAGATCTCCGATACCGCTTCCTGGCGGCTGGCGGTCTTAGAGCCGGAGCTCATCAGCTGCAGATAGTCGACGATGACCAGATCCAGCGCGGGCAACCGCCGCAGCTTGGCTTTCATCTGAGCAACGGTCATATCGGGGGTATCATCCAGATAGATATTGGCCTCCGCCAGCAACGAAGAGGATTGCCCCAG
>JAFSBD010000222.1 GCA_017442025.1 Clostridia bacterium | reverse complement strand
GGGGCGGAAAAGCGGGCAAGGTTCTCATGCTCCAGCGTGAGCACCACCAGCGCCATAAAGATCCCCGCTAAAATTCCAACCAACTGAACGATCAGCATTTTTTTGGAACCGAAGGAGGCGGTGGCCGAGGAGATCAGCACCAGCCCATAGCCGCAGGCGAGCAGGATGGGGGTTAAAAGCAGCCAATCGATGCGTTGAAAAATATGGCGGATGAGCAGTTTGAATTGCTCTACCATGGGCAAGCCTCCTTTCGGGAAAATTTTAACACTTATATTATACCAATTCTTTGGAAAATCTCAAGTTATTTTCTTGAAATAATATAATATATATGCTATAATATAAAATCACAATGGCGTATTAGCGCATATTTTAGAAAAATCAGCCTTTTAAAGGAGCGTGGCGGCGCATTCTTTGCCGCCGAAAAAAGATATGATCAAAACCTATCATTGCCATAGCCTTGCGGATACTTGGGCGGCCGCCCGCGAGATCGCAGGGATGCTGAAGGGGCAGGAGGTGCTGGCCTATTTCGGGGATCTCGGCGCCGGCAAGACCACCTTCAGCCGCGCCCTTTGCGAGGCGCTGGGGGTAACCGAGGAGGTTACCAGCCCCACCTTCGCGATGGTGCATGAATATCATAGCGGCCCTTTTCCCATCTATCATTTCGATATGTATCGGGTGGATGGCGAGGATAGCCTGTTCAGCACCGGGTATTATGATTATCTGGGCGGCGGGCTGCTGCTGATCGAATGGAGCGAGAATATCGAATCCCTTTTGCCGCCGGATGCCTGGCGGATCGCGCTGAGCTACGGCCAAGCGGAAGGGGAGCGGATCATCAGATTGGAGAGCAAAGAATGAAATTGCTTAGTATAGACAGCGCGGGCAAGACCGCCGCCGTTGCCCTCACCGAAGGGGCGGCTGTTTTGGCCGAAGGGTTTGCCGATGCGGGGCTGACCCATAGCCAGATGCTGCTGCCTTTAGTGGATGAGACCATCAAAAAGGCGGGCTGTACCTTGGCAGATGTGGATGCCTTTGCGGTAACGAGCGGCCCCGGATCTTTTACAGGCCTTCGGATCGGAAGCGCGCTGGTGAAGGGGATGGCCTTGGACCGCCCCTGCATTGCGGTGCCGACGCTGATGGCGCTGGCCTGCAATGAAAGGGAGAGCGGGCGGATCGCCGTTGCGCTGTTGGACGCGCGCTGTAAGCAGGTTTATATGGGGGGCTATGCCTTTGATGCAAAAGGAAGACCCTCGGCGGTGATCGCCGACCGCGCTTGCGCGGTAGAGGAAGCGGCGGATTTGATCCGCGGGCTGGACGCTCCTGCCATTCTTTTGGGGGATGGCGCCTATCTGTTGGCAGAGCTTGCCGATGGCGATCAAATCATCCTCAGCGAAAAAAATCAGATTCTTGGTAAAAGTATTGCCCATGCGGCAGGCTTTTTGGAAGCAGATCGGCCCGAGCGGCTGGTGCCGGCCTATTTTCGGCTCTCCCAAGCCGAGCGGGAATATCAAGCAAGAAAAGAAAAGGAGCAAGGCAAATGAAGGTTGTTTTAGGTTGCGATAAAGCGGGCACCGAATGGCTCCCCGCGATTTGCGAAAAACTCACCGCCATGGGAATTGAAAATGAGATTCTCTACGACGGAACGGCAGACGGCTGTGATTATACCGACGCCGCCTTTTTGGTGGCGGAAACGGTATCGGCAGGCAAGGCCGATAAAGGTATTTTAGTCTGCGGTACGGGCATCGGCATGAGCATGGCCGCCAATAAGGTGCGGGGCATCCGCGCTTCGGTCTGCAGCGATTGCTATTCCGCCAAGATGACGGTGGTGCATAACAACAGTAATGTCCTTTGCATGGGTGCCCGCGTTTTGGGCATTGAGCTGGGGCTGAAGATTGTGGAAGAATATTTCTCCGCCGAATTTGAGGCGGGCGGCCGCCATGAGCGGCGGGTAAACGCCATTATGGCGAAGGAAAACGAACGCGGATTATGAAACGGGAATCGATAAAAGGCTGGCTCTTTTTGGGGATCGGATCGCTGATCCTGTTCTACCTGGGGTATACCTATCAGGTGGGCGGCTGGTCGATAAATTATACCATGGTTTTGGCGGCGGCGACCATCGCCGCACCGCCTTTATATCTGATAGGCTATCGTATGGTTGGCTCTGTTCCTGCCTGGATCGCGATGGCGGCAGGCCTGCTCTTTTGCTGGCTTGGCGGTTGCGATATCGGCACCGCCCTGCTGGGCTGGGCGCTCTGCTGCGGAACGCCGCTGGCGGTATCCCTCTTTTGGCCCAACTTTCCGCGGATCAAGCCGCTTTGCATGGCGGCCTTGCCTGTTGCGGGCGGGATCTGGCTGGCAGGTGCGCTGGGCTATGCGCGGCTCCATTTGGGGAGCTGGGATCTCTCGGCCATTACCAATCGGATCGGAGTCTATTACCTTAAAATGGTCGATCTGGTGGAGACGATCCATCGCCAGTCCCTCCCTTCGATGGAGGCGCAGTTGCGGCCGATCTATGGCGACCAACTGCCCCAGGTGATGGAGCAAGCCGAGCAATCCATCAAACTGCTGCGGGAGGTCTCCCATGAGGTCAGTTTCCAGATAATTGTTATGATCGCCTATGGGCTGTTTGGTTTATTCTTTTTCGGCGTTTGGGTGGCCGATCGCGCCGCAAGCCCTTCGGCAAAGGAGCGGTGGTTGGGAAGCTGGGCGACCCTCATCCCCGGGCGGGGGATCAGCTTCCTCTTTATGTTACTCAACATCTTTTCGCTGTTTATCGGCGGAACGTTTGGGATCACCCTTGCCGCGGCCTTTGATCTTTTCGGCTATTTTTACGTTTTTACCGCCCTTTATACCCTCCACCGCTTTTTGCGGAAAAAGAATTGGCCGCGCCTCCTTCGGGGCGGGTTGATCGGGCTGCTGTTCCTTTTATCCTATACCTTATCGGGCAATATCGTTTTGAGCCCGTATATGTTGCTTTTGTTTGCGGGTTGGTGGATCGCTACCGCCCCCAAATCCCTTATAAGGAGTTAAATTATGAAATCCTTTAAGATCCATCTTTCCCGATTGGAGATCGTTGTCTATTGTATGTTGGCGGTCTTTTCGCTGATTACCATGACGGTAAATCTCTGGTTGGGCTTGGCGGAGCTGGCCTTTGCGGTCTTTTATGTAATCTTCAATATCCTGAATATAGAGAAACGCAATCGGAATATTTATTCCTATTTGCAGAATATCACCTCTTATCTGGATGAGGCAACGCGGGATAATCTCACCAACTTCCCCATGCCCATCACCCTGCTCAATGAGCGGGGGGAGATCATCTGGTATAACGACCTTTTTCATCAAATTCTGCATGATGGGAATATCCAGGATATTTTCGGGCAGAAGGTGCGGGCGATCAGCAAGAATTTATCCTTTGATCAGCTCAAAAAGCACCAGAGCGGAAAATATGATATTACCTTCGCCGATAAAAAATATACGGTTTATATTTTGAGCCAGGGCGAAGAGGGGAAAGGCCATTTTTATGCGGTCTATTGGATGGATAACCATACCCTCCATGAGCAGATCCATAAACTGCGGGGCGATACCCTTTGCGTGGCCTATATCCTGCTGGATTCTTACGATGAGATCCCTGAGAGTATCTCTTCGGTGCAGAAAAATAATTTTCTCAACCGTGTGGATGTGCGGATCCGCCAGCTATCCCGCATGGTCAACGGTCTTTTGCAAAAGCCCGAAAACGATCGGTATATCCTCTTTTTCGAGCGGCGTTATTATGAGAAGCTTCGCGAAAGCAAATTCAAGATCTTAAACGAGATCAAGGATATCCGCTTGGAGGACGCCCTCCATGCCACCCTTTCCATCGGCGTTGGATTGGGGGATGGCGATATCCTGAAAGCCGATGAGGCCGCCCGCGGCGCGCTGGAGCTGGCCCTTTCCCGCGGCGGCGACCAAGCGGCGGTAACCAATGCCGATAAGGAACGCTATGATTTTTATGGCGGCAATTCCGAAAGCGGCAACCGCCGCAAGCGGGTAAAGGTGCGGCTGATGGCGGATGCCATCCGAGCCCAGATCGAGCGGGCCGAGCATGTTTATATCATGGGCCATAAATATGCCGATCTCGATTGCATCGGTGCTTCGGTGGGAATTGCAAAATGCGTATCTTCCCTGGGTAAAAAGCCTCATATCCTCTATAATCTGCAGGCAAACCTCTGCCAGGATATGCTGGATATGCTGCTGGAGACCGATTATCGGGATATTCTGATGGAGATCTCCCATATGACCAAAGCGATGGCGGAGGATGCTCTGCTGATCGTTGTGGATACCCATGATACCGATTATATCGAAAGCGAGCGGGTGCTCAAAATGTTTGAGCGGGTGATCATCATCGACCATCACCGCCGCGCAGTAGACGGGGCCATTACCGAAACGGTGGTCTCCTTCCATGAACCCAATGCTTCTTCGGCCAGCGAGATGGTTACCGAGCTGACCGAGAATATTAAGAATTGCAAGCTCAATAAGGTGGAGGCGCGCTCTCTTTTGGCAGGTATCATTTTGGATACTAAAAACTTCACCGAGCGCACCGGCTCCCGCACCTTTGAGGCGGCGGCCGCGTTGCGCAAAGCGGGGGCAGATCCCCAGGAGATTCGCGGCTTCTTTAAAAACGATATGCAATCCTATCGCAAGCAGATGGAGATGATCGGTAAGGTCGAGATGGTAACCGACCATATTGCGGTGGCGGCCTGGGACGATGAGCCCTTCGATGGGATCAAGGTCATTGCCGCCAAGGCGGCAGACGAACTGCTGAATGTGGCGAATATCGCCGGCGCGTTTGTTCTTTATGAAGAGGGCGGATATGTTCATATATCCGGCCGTTGCGATTCAACCTATAATGTCCAGACCATTCTGGAAGAGCTGGGCGGCGGCGGGCATCGTGCCTCGGCCGGTGCGCAGGTAAAGGATCTCTCTTTGGAAGAGGTTCGTGAAAAATTGGTGGAGCTGATCCGCCGAGAGGAAAAAGGAGAGAAGGAAGAATGAAAGTAATTTTATTGCAGGATGTGAAGGGCCAGGGTAAGAAGGGCGATACCGTTAACGTTTCCGATGGATACGCCAGAAACTTTCTGATCGCTCGGGGCCTCGCCACCGAGGTTACTGCCCAGGTTCAAAATGATTTCGCCGGTAAGGCGGCGGCCGCCCAGCATAAGATCGATGTCGATACCGCGGCGGCAAAGGAAAATCAGGCCAAATTGGAAGGCAAGACCTTTGTTCTGAAAGCCAAGGGCGGCGAAAGCGGCAAGCTTTTCGGCGCCATCACCGGCAAGGAGATCGCGGCCTTGATCGAAAAGGAGAGCGGCATCGCGGTGGATAAGAAAAAGTTGGTGGTGGATACCATCAAGAATTTCGGCACCTATGCGGTAACGGTCAAACTCTATACCGGCATCGCCGCCAAGATCAACGTTTCGGTGGAAAAGGAATAAGATTTTTAAAAAAGAGGAGGATCTTCATAAATGGAATTTGAAGATTTGAAGCGAACTCCCCATAGCCTGGAAGCGGAGCAAAGCATCATCGGCTCGCTGATCGTGGACTATAAATGCATGGAGGATCTTGCGGCGATTTTGCGCCCCGAGCATTTCTATGTGGATAAATACGGTCGGGTGTATAGTGAGATCGAAAAAATGTATGCCTCCAGCGCGCAGATCGATTTTGTTACGGTTTTAAATCAGGTGGTTGCGGCAGGCATCTATGAAGAGAATGAGGCCAAGCAACTGCTTTATGATATGGCTTCGGCGGTGCCCAGCGTCAAGAACGTTACGGCCTATGCCAAGATCGTTGTTGAAAAAGCCAACCTGCGCCGTTTGATCGCCGCCTGCAACGAGATCACCGAGGCCTGCTATTCGGGCAGTGATGAGGTGCAGAATATTCTGGATCTGGCCGAATCCAAGATCTTTGAGATCCGCGACCGCCAGAGCAATACCGCCATGGTAGAGCTGCGCACCGCATTGATCCAAAGTTTTGATAATGTTACCAAGATCGCCCGCGACCGCGCGGCCTTTGCAGGGTTGCAGACCAATTTTCGGGATCTGGACCGCGTCCTTTCCGGTTTTGGCAAGAGCGACCTGATCTTGCTGGCCGCCCGCCCCGGCTTGGGTAAGACCTCGCTGGCGTTGAATATCGCCCAGAATGTGGGCCTCAAGGGCAAAACGGTCGCTATCTTCTCGCTGGAAATGAGTAACGAGCAGTTGGCCAACCGCCTGCTGGCCAGCCATAGCGCGGTAGATAATAAAAAGTTCCGCACCGGCGAGCTGACCCAGGCCGAATGGATTC
>JAFSBD010000221.1 GCA_017442025.1 Clostridia bacterium | reverse complement strand
GCAATAGAGCCAAACGATCAGCGGGATCAACGCCAGGCGCAGGTAGCTGAGCAGGTTGGGGATGGTGAAAAATTGATGGTGAAAGCGGGTTGGCTTCATACCAAGTTCCTTTCTTTAAAATATATCTTTTCGATTCTATTCTAACCTTTTTAAGAATGCAATACCATAGGCAAAAAAAATTCGGTGCGCAGTTTTTGCGCACCGAAGGAAAAATGCCCAAATTTTTCTATCTCTCCACCGCATCGATGATCGCTTGGCGCAAGCCCCCCTGCAACAGGCGGGAAAGGCGGGCGATCAGCGGGGCGGGATCTTCGCCGTTATGGTTATTGAACCATTCGGCGGTAAAGCCGGTGATGGCATGGCGGTAAAAGGTGATAATGAGATTGCGATCCTCTTCCTTCACCTTCCGCCCTTCGGCCAGATGGTCGAAAAGATGGTTGAGGGCAAGGTTTAAGATCTCCACCATGAAGCGGTTGATCTCCGCGCTTTTGGAGGAGCGGAAAAGGTTGCGGATGGAGCGGGTATTCTGATTGACCTGCCGCGCCAGCAGGGCTAAAAAGGTCTCCCAATCGCCGGAGTTGAGGGCGGTATCGGTGATCTGCTCCAAGCGTTCCCGCAGAACCTCCTTAGCGAGGGCAAAAATATCTTCAAAATGATAATAAAAGGTATTGCGGGTAACGCCGCATTCGGCAACGATCCCCTTCACCGTGATCCGATCCAGCGGGGTAGTCTCGATCTGGCGGCTAAAGCATTCCATAATGGCTTTTTTCGTCCATTGCGACATGGCAAACACCTCCTATTCTTATTTATTCTACCATAATTTTGCAAAAATTTCAAGTGCACCCTGATTCGATTGCTTTTCTCTTCGGTTTGTGATACAATAAAGTAGACTATGAAAGGAGGATAAACCCATGACGCTGATCATCGCCGAAAAGCCCAGCCTTGCCCGCAATATCGTTGCCGGCATCGGGAAATGCACCCGCCGCAACGGCTATTTCGAAGGGGAAGGCTATCTGGTTACCTGGGCGTTTGGGCAATTATTCTCCCTTTGCGATATTGAGGATTATACCGGCCCTACCGCCTCGGGGCGGTGGTCGATGGAAAATCTGCCCTGCTTCCCCGAAACCTTTAAATTCCAGCTCCGCAAGGGCGCCGATAAACAGCCCGATGAGGGGGTCCAGCGCCAGTTTGACCTGATCCGTACCCTCTGCGCCCGCGAGGACGTGGACCGCATCGTCACCGCGGGAGATGCCGATCGGGACGGGGAGATCATCATCCGCCTCTGCGTTTCCCATACCGGCGTGAATAAACCCTTTTTGCGCCTTTGGTTGCCCGATCAGACCCCCGAAACGGTGGCGGAAGCGCTCGCCACCATGAAGGACGAATCGGAATACCAAAATTTAGCCGATGAGGGCTTTGCCCGCACCTATGTGGATTGGCTCTACGGCGTTAATCTCACCCGCTATGCCACTTTAAAGACCGGCGCGTTGCTGCGGGTGGGGCGGGTGATCGTGCCGATCGTGAAGGCCATCTACGATCGGGATAAGGCGATTGAAAACTTTACCCCCGAGACCTATTACGCCATCGTCAGCAACGCCGAGACCAAGGGGGAGGCCATCGAGCTGACCTCCAAGCAAAAATTCGATAAAAACAGCCTCCAAAAGGCCAAGGAATATGCCGATGCCCTCAATGCCGCCGAGGCGGTTGTGGCAGAAAATAAACGCAAAAAAACCACCCTCCAGCCGGGCAAGCTCTATTCCTTATCCAAGCTCCAAAATGTTTTGGGTAAGAAATATAAGATGCCGATGGAGGAGAGCCTCAAGCTCACCCAAGAACTCTATGAGGCGGGTTATATTACCTACCCCCGCACCAACTCGGAATATCTGGCGGAGCAGGAAAAGGGCAAGATCAAAAAGATCTTGGAAACGGTCAAGGGCGTGGGCTATAACGTTGCCTTTCGGGATGGCAAGACCATCTTCGATGATAGCAAGATCGAATCCCATTCCGCCCTCACGCCCACCTATAAATTTCCAAAACCCGAGCATCTCACCGAACGGCAGAAATTAGTCTATCAGACCATTCTGCGGCGGTTTGTTGCCGTCTTTTGCGCCGAGCCGTGCCTGGCGGAAAAGGCAGAGATGGTGATCAAGGTGGGGGATCTGGAAGAGTTTCGCCTAAAGGGAACGATGATCCTCCAGGCAGGCTGGACGAAATACGATGACGGCGGCCAAAAGAATAAGCTTCTCCCGCCCCTGGAGGTGGGGGATCGGGTGAATACCGATTTTGCCCCCAAGGAGAAGGAGACCTCGCCGCCCCGCCATTATACCATCGAGACCCTCAATAACTACCTGAAAAACCCCTTCCGGGAAGAAAAGAGCGCCGCCGAGGAGGCGGACGATCGGGAGGAATACCGCGCCATGTTTGAGGGGTTGGAGCTGGGCACCGAGGCTACCCGCACCGGCATCATCGGCAACGCCATCAAGAGCCAGTATATCGCCCTCAAAAAGGATACCTATTATCTTCTGCCCGGCGGGGCCTATCTCATCGAAGAACTGGACCGCATGGGCATCGCCATGGATAAATATAAGACCAGCGCCCTCGGCCAGGCTTTGAAAAAGGTCTATCGGGGGGAGATCGGTATTGCGGATAGCGTGAATATCGCCAAGGGCGAGATCGCCGCGGTCTTTCAAAAGAAGGAGCAATCCCCCGCAGAGGATACCGAAACCGGCCTCTATGGCGATGAGGTGGGCACCTGCCCCCTTTGCGGCGGCAAGGTTGTCAAGGGGCGGTATGGCTATGGCTGCCTTTCCTATAAGGAGGGGTGCAAGTTCCGCATCAGCGGGGTGCTTTGCAAGCGGGTGATCCCCATCTCCGCCGCAAGAGAACTATTGGAGAGCGGCAAAAGCCGCAAGCTCTCCGGCTTTATCTCCAAAGCAGGCAAGCCCTTTGAAGCGAATCTTAAAATCGATGGCGACCGCGCTGTTTTTGATTTTTAAGAATCATGTCGAAGTAATAGAAATAAAAAGATCTCCCCATCGGGGAGATCTTTTTATTAAATGAAAGTGAATATCCTCGTTACAAAATCGCTCAAACGAGATGAAGATCCTGTTGGCAGGATCCCGAAGGCGTATATCGATACTCCGAGTGGTCCTGCCGGCAGGAAGACATAAAAAAGAACCTGCCTTAGGCAGGTTCTTTCATTATTCTTGTCGGTCTTCGCTCGTTTCAGCGATTTACTCTGCGTAGTTGTAGCCGGCTTCCAGAGCTTTGATGTTGGCGTCCAGTAGATTGGCGCGCTTGGCGGAAACGATCTTTTTGAGGGTATCGATGACATCGTCAAACCGAACCAGGTTGGTTTCTTTGATCATCTTGCCCATCATGATCATATTGGCCAAGGTGGGGATGCCTGCATCGTTGGCCATCTTGGTGGCGGGGATATAGAATGCTTTCACATCCTCCCGTTCGACCTTGCGGCCGATCAGGGTGCTATCAATGAAGATGGAGCCGCCTGCAACCGTTGCATCCTCATATTTATCCAGCGAGGGCAGGTTCATAGCGATCAGAACATCGGGGTTGGAAACGATGGGGGAGCCGACCGGCTCATCGCTGAGGATGATGCTGCAGTTGGCGGTACCGCCGCGCATCTCGGGACCATAAGAGGGCAGCCAGCTGACCTCCCGCTCCTCCATCAAGCCCTTATAGGCGATAAACTTACCGGCGAAGAGGACACCCTGCCCGCCGAATCCTGCGATCAGAAGTTGAGTTGTCATACTTATTCCTCCTCCTTCTTTGCGGCACTGCGATCCTTATAAACGCCCAAGGGGTAATAAGGAAGCATATTTTCTTCCAGCCACTTCAAAGCGTTGGAAGGAGTCATACCCCAGTTGGTGGGGCAGGTGGAAACCACCTCGATCAGCGAAAAGCCCTTGCCTTCGATCTGATTCTGGAACGCCTTTTTGATGGCCTTCTTGGCGGCCTTGACGTTCTTGACGCTATTGACAGCCACACGCTCGATATACTCGGGGCCGTCGAGGGTGGAGAGCATCTCGCTCACCTTCACCGGATAGCCCGCGGTTTCCACATCGCGGCCGTAGGGCGAGGTTTGGGTAACCTGGCCGGGCAGGGAGGTGGGGGCCATCTGACCGCCGGTCATGCCGTAGATGGCATTATTGACGAAGATGATGGTGATGTTTTCATTTCTGCTGGCGGAGTGAACGGTCTCGGCCATACCGATGGAGGCCAAGTCGCCGTCGCCCTGATAAGTAAAGATGATATTCTCCGGCATGCAACGCTTGAGGCCGGTGGCGATGGCGGGGGCGCGGCCATGGGCGGCTTCCACCATATCGCAAGCAAAATAATTATAGGCCATAACCGCGCAGCCGACAGGGGCTACGCCAACGGTCTTGCCCTCGATGCCCAGCTCGTCGATGGCCTCGGCCACCAGGCGATGGATAATGCCATGGGTGCAACCGGGGCAATAATGGAAGGGGGCGTCGGTCAGTGCCTTGGGTTTTTCAAATACAACCATTATTGATTCTCCTTTGCAAGTTTTTCGATGGACTCCAGCACCTGCTCGGGGGTGGGAATCATGCCGCCGGTGCGGCAACAGAGCTCAACCGGCTTTTTGCAAGCGGTGGCCAGCTTGATATCTTCGATCATCTGGCCCATGGAAAGCTCCACAGAAAGGAAGCCTTTGACCTGCTCTGCGGCCTCGGCCAGAACCTTCTTGGGGAAGGGCCAGAGGGTGATGGGGCGGATGAGGCCGACCTTGAGGCCTGCCTTGCGGGCGGCAACAACGGCGTTCTTTGCCACGCGGGCGGCAATACCGAAGGCAACCACGCAGTATTCGGCATCCTCCATCATGAAGGATTCGCTCATACACTCGTTTTCTTCGATCTTTGCATACCGCTCAAACCGCTCAAAGTTGGTTTTTTCCAGCAGCTCGGGATCGAGGTAGAGGGAGTTGATAATGTTATGGGGGCGTTTGCCCTCGGTGCCGCGCACCGCCCAGGGCTTCTCCACCTCAGCGGGAGGAGTATCGGGCAGTTCCACCGGCTCCATCATCTGGCCCATGGTACCATCGGCCAGCAGCATGGTGGGAACGTGGTATTGATCCGCAAGGTCGAAGGCCTTGATGGTGAGATCGGCCATCTCCTGAACGGAGGCGGGGGCTAAAACGATCAGGTGATACTCCCCATGGCCGCCGCCCTTGGTAGCCTGGAAGTAATCCGACTGGGAGGGCTGAATGCCGCCCAGGCCCGGGCCGCCGCGCTGAACATTGACGATCAGGGCGGGCAGATCCGCACCGGCGATATAGGAGATACCCTCCTGCTTCAAGGAAACGCCGGGGGAGGAGGAAGAGGTCATAACGCGAAAGCCTGCGCCGGCAACACCGTAGACCATGTTGATGGCGGAAACTTCGCTTTCGGCCTGCAGGAAGGTGCCGCCGATCTTGGGCATTCTTTTGGCCATATAGGCGGCGATTTCGGTTTGGGGGGTGATGGGGTAGCCGAAGTAATGGCGGCAGCCTGCCTTGATGGCGGCCTCAGCAATCGCTTCGTTGCCCTTCATAAGTACTTTTTCTGCCATGATTGTTACCTCATTTCTCGACGGTAATCACGCAATCGGGGCACATGGTTGCGCAGAAGGCGCAGGCGATGCACTTTTCCTGATCGGTGATCTCCGCAGGGGAATGTCCTTTCGCATTAATTTTGTCTTTCGCGATTGCGATGATCTTCTTGGGGCAGGCATCGACGCAAAGCCCGCAGCCCTTGCAAAGATCGGCGTTGAATGTAACCTTTGCCATAAGATTTTTACTCCTCTATATCGTAATATTTCTCCTGCAGGTGCAAGGGCAGGATATTTTCGGCAGAGATCTTATCTGCCAGATCGGCCCGCACCGCAGTATATAGGATCGGCAGCCCCGAAAGGGCGGCCAATTCGTTTGCCTTTTCAAAGGTGGCCTCCACCGCTTTTGCATCGGTGCTATTCCCTAAATTGGAATTATGGATGATGGCGGTGAAGGGGATGCCTGCGGCCTGCTCCACCTCCTGCATGATCTCCAGCGCATCTTGGGGCGTGGGGGTCAGGGGGCGGTAGAAATTCGCCACATAGCACATTTCATAATTATTCTCTTCCAATATCGCAGGCGCGTAGCGACCCAGGGCGTAGGCGCCCCGATCGTCGCCCCCGATATCCATGACCGCATAGAAATCCCGTTGCTGAACAATGCTGTAGACCGCGGCAGGCAGGGCGGGGAGATCCACGTTGGTATTGGCAAAGGCGGGGGAGATCAGCTCGATCCCCGCCTCCTCCAAAACTTTGGCGCTATCCTTGGTGCGGAAATAGGGGTTGACGATATCCAGATCCGCGATCCGCACCGCCTTGCCCTCGCTTTTAAGTTTCAGCGCCAGATTGACAGCGATATTGGTCTTGCCGCTTCCATAGTGGCCGGCAAGCAGATAAATTCTTTTAGCCATTGCAGACAGGCTCGATCCAGCCATGGGTATCCTCGACCTTACCCCATTGGATGCCGGTGAGGTTATCATAGAGCTTTTGGGTCAGTTCACCGATCTTATTATCGGAAACGGTATATTCCTTGCCCTGATAGAAGAGGTTGCCGATGGGGGAAACAACGGCGGCAGTGCCGGTGCCCCAGGCTTCTTCCAAGGTGCCGTTCTCCAAAGCGTCAAAGAGTTCATCCACGCTGAACAGCCGCTCTTCCACCTCATAGCCCCAATCCTTGAGCAGCTCCACGCAGGATTTGCGGGTGATGCCGGGGAGGACCGAGCCGGTGAGGGCGGGGGTGATGATCTTGCCGCTGATCTTGAACATAACGTTCATGGCGCCGACTTCTTCGATATATTTGCGATCCACACCGTCCAGCCAAAGAACCTGAGTATAGCCGTTGCGCTCGGCGCGCTCGCCTGCGCGCAGGGAAGCGGCATAGTTGCCGCCGCACTTGGCGTAGCCGGTACCGCCGCGCACTGCGCGAACGTCTTCCGATTCGATGGCGATCTTAACGGGGTTGAGCCCTTCGGCGTAATAAGCGCCAACGGGGCAGCAGATAATGGCGAAGGTTGCATTCTTCACCGCATGAACGCCCAGATGGGGATCGTTGCCGAAGAGGTAGGGGCGGATGTAGAGGGAAGTACCCTCGGAATGGGGAACCCAATCCTTTTCCAGCTCCACAATGGTTTTGATAATGTCCAGGCAACCTTCTTCGTCCAGCTCGGGCAGGCAAAGGCGCTCGGCGCTCTTATTGAGGCGCTTGACGTTTTCCATCGGGCGGAAAAGCTGGATGGAACCGTCCGCCGCGCGGTAGGCCTTCATCCCTTCAAAAACCTCTGCACCATAGTGCAAAACGGTGGAGGCGGGATGGATGGGCAGGGGACCGAAGGGAACGATGCGGGCATCATGCCAGCCTTCCTCGGTATTATAGTCCATCAGGAACATATGGTCGGTGAAAATTCTGCCGAAGCCCAGCTTGGATTCATCCTCGGGGCGAGCCTTGGGGGCTGTGGTTTTGTTGATCTTAATATCGTATTTCATGATGTTTTCTCCTATCCATCAGATTTTACAGTTTGTTGCGTTGGATCTTGCCGCTGGTTGTCTTGGGCAGGGACTCGCGGAAGACAACGATGCGGGGATATTTATAAGGGGCGGTACGCGCCTTAACATAATCCTGGATCTCCTTTTTCAGCGCGTCGGTGGGCTCGGTGCCCTGCACCAGAACGATGCTGGCCTTGACCACCTGCCCGCGCACTTCATCCGGCTCGGCGGAAACGCCGCATTCCAAAACAAAGGGGAGCTCCATAATAACATTTTCGATCTCGAAGGGCCCGATGCGATAGCCGGAGGATTTGATGACATCGTCCACACGGCCGACATACCAGAAATAACCGTCCTCATCCTTCCAGGCGGTATCGCCGGTATGGTAGAACCCATCGTGCCAGCATTCGGCGGTCTTTTCTTCATCGCGGAAGTAGCCCTTGAAGAGGCCGCAGGGGGCGCCGTTTTGAACATTGATGCAGATCTCGCCGACCTCACCGACAGGGACATCCTTTCCGTCCGCATCCAGCAGATGAATATCGTAGAGAGGAACCGGCTTACCCATCGAACCGAGGCGGGCTTTGGTACCTGCCAGGTTGGCCAGGGCAACGGTGGTTTCGGTCTGGCCGAAGCCTTCCATGATCTGCAGGCCCGTTGCCTTTTCGAATTGGCGGAAGACCTCGGGGTTGAGCGCTTCGCCCGCGGTGGTCATATGCTCGATGGAGGAAAGATCAAATTTGGAAAGATCCTGCTTGATCATCATCCGCAGCATGGTAGGCGGCGCGCAGAAGGTGGTGATATTATGCTTTGCAAACATGGGCAGGATCTCATCGGCATCAAACCGATCGAAATCGTAAACAAAGAGGCCCGCTTCGCAAAGCCATTGACCGTAGATCTTACCCCAGGCGGCTTTCGCCCAGCCGGTATCGGAGATGGTCAGATGCAGACCGTCGGGATTGACGCAATGCCAATACTTGGCAGTGATGAAATGACCCAAGGGGTATTTATAGCTATGCATGGCGATCTTGGGGTTGCCGGTGGTGCCCGAGGTGAAATACATCAGCATGGGATCATCGCCGCAGGGGGATTCTTCGGTGCGGGTGAATTTGCGGGTATAGAACCCATATTCCGCATCGAAGGAACGCCAGCCCTCTTTCTCGCCGTTGACGATCAGTTTATGCTCCAGGGTGGGGCAATGGGGGGCAGCTTTATCGACCTCCACCGCAACGTTATCGTCGGCGGTGCAGACCACCATCTTAACGCCCGCTTTATTGATGCGGTATTCAATATCATGTTCTTTTAATTGGTTGGTGGCGGGGATGGCAATCGCGCCCAGCTTATGGAGCGCCAGCATGGAGAACCAGAATTGGTAATGCCGCTTTAAGACCAGCATCACCTTATCGCCTTTTTGGATTCCTAAGGATTTAAAGTAGTTGGCAGTCTGGGAGGAGGCCTCCTTCATTTCCTTGAAGGTGAAGCGGCGCTCGGTTCCATCCTTGCCGATATGGAGCATCGCCAATTTTTCGGGTTGCTCTCTGCCCATCCGATCGATGACGTCGAAGGCAAAGTTGAATTGATCTTCCTTTTGGAAGGCGATGGCTTTCAAAACGCCGCTCTCGTCTTCCTCGGGGAGGATGAAATCCTGCCAGATCCATTTGCGCTCGGCCTTCTTTTCCTTTTTGGGGCCTGCGATGAAATCGCGGGTCTTGCCGGCGTGCACCAATTTGGTGATGGGCTCGCTGGCAGGGTTCAAAACGATGGCGTAGAAGATACAATCCTCCTTGCCCACCGAGATCATACCGTGGGGAACGGAGGAATCGTAATAAATGCTATCTCCTTCCCGCAGGATCTCGATATGGTCGCCCACCTGCACCTTCAACTCGCCCTTGATAACGATATCGCATTCCTGCCCTTCATGGGTGGTCAGCTCGATATCTTGATTTTCGGCATTCTCTTTATAGTCCGAAACAACATAGAGCGGCTCGGCAATACGGTTCTTGAAGGAGGCGGCCAGATTGTAATAGGTCATGCCGTGGGCCTTCTGGATCTCCTGCCCTTCCCCCTTGCGGGTAACGATATAGCCGGTCAGGCGGGGGCTGGTACCTTCGATAATATCGGTAACGTCCACCCGCAGGGCCAGGGCGCACCGATAAAGGAAGGCAAAGTTCAGATCCTGCTCGCCTGCCTCGCAACGCAGATATTCTTCTTCGGAGATGCCCGTCTTCAACGCCATTTCGGCGGGGGTGAAGCCGATGATCTCCCGCAGCGTTTTAATACGCTGGGCCATTTCCTGAATTTTAAATTCAAGACCGGTTGCTTTCATAGATAAATTCTCCTTTTCCCGGCGGGATCAATCGCAAAAATAGCCCGCCTCAAAGATATGATTTCTTTGAGACGAGCTATAATTTTAAAAATCATATCCCGCGGTACCACTCAAATTGCGCTTTGGATCAGCGCCCCTCAGGCTCCATTAAGCCTTATGCTTTTACGCAGCAATACGGAAAGGTTCTACTCGGAATGAAAATTCCTTTCTTCCTTTCGGCTCGGAAGCTACAAATAAAAAGATTTTTCCTTAACGGCTCGCACCGACCGCCGTTTCTCTTCTTTGGAAAAATTCCCTTTTTATCCTCTTCGTCTTAGCCTTTATTCGATAATAAAGGG
>JAFSBD010000016.1 GCA_017442025.1 Clostridia bacterium | reverse complement strand
GGACTGGGCGCGATCGACTACGCCCTTCATTGCGACCGCCGTCCCTCCCTGCTGGTGGTTACCGATATTGATGACGCCCGCCTGGCAAGAGCCGAGAGCATCTATACGGTCGAGCACGCTAAGGAGATGGGTGTAGAATTACACTATGTCAACACCGCCAAAACCCCCGATCCCGTTGCGACTCTGCGGGAGATCTCGGGCGGGAGCGGCTATGATGACGTGATCTGCTTTGCCCCGGTGCGCCCGGTTGTGGAGCAGGCGGACGCCATCTTAGGGTTCGACGGTTGCCTCAATTTCTTTGCCGGCCCTACCGACAGTCAGTTTAAGGCCGAGCTGAATTTCTTTAACGTTCATTATTCTTATACCCATATCGTTGGCACCAGCGGCGGCAATACCGAAGATATGCGGGAAGCCATCGCCATGATGAACAGCGGCAAGATCAACCCCGCCGCCATGGTTACCCATATCGGGGGCCTGGACAGCGTGGTGGAAACCACCCTCAACCTGCCCAACATTAAAGGCGGTAAGAAACTGATCTATAATCAGATCAGCCTGCCTCTCACCGCCATTGATGATTTCAAGACCTTGGGCGAAAAGGATCCCATGTTTGCAAAGTTGGCAGAGCTGGTGGAGGCCAATAACGGCCTTTGGAGCGGCGATGCGGAAAAATATCTGCTGGCCCATGCCAAGCCCTTAAAGTAAAGAAAGAAGGAACGGAAAATGAAAGCTGTTATGTATGGCGGCGGCAATATCGGCCGCGGCTTTATCGGAATGCTGTTCTCTGCCTCAGGCTATGAGGTAACCTTTGTAGATGTAGCGGAAGCGGTTGTAGATACCCTCAATCGGGAGCATACCTACCCTGTCCGCATCATTCGCGGCGAAGAGCATCAGGATATTGATGTTCGCAACGTTTGCGCAGTCAACGGCAATAACGCAGAGGCGGTAGCCGAAGCGATCGCCGAGGCGGATATTATGGCCACTGCGGTGGGCGTTAATGTTTTGAAATTCATCATCCCCAATCTGGTAGCGGGCATCCGCCTGCGCAAGGAGCGGGGCTGCAAGCCCTTCAACATTCTGATCTGCGAAAACCTGATGGATGCCAATAAGGTGATCGAAGGGATGCTGAAGGAGCACCTCAACGAAGAGGAGCAGGCCTGGTTTGATGAGAATATCGGCTTGGTGGAAGCCTCCATCGGGCGGATGGTTCCCATCCAGACTGAAGAGATGAAGGATGGCAATCCCATGCGGGTATGCGTGGAAAGCTATGGCTACCTGCCGGTGGATAAGGATGCCTTCAAGGGCGAGATCCCTGCCATCAAGAACATGGTTCCCTTCTCCCCCTTTGATTTTTATCTCAAGAGAAAGCTTTATGTTCATAACATGGGCCACGGTATGTGTGCCTATCTGGGCAATCTTTTGGGTCTGGAATATATCTATCAGGCCATCGATCGGGATGAGATCTATCTGCTGGTACGGGGTGCCATGGAAGAAAGCGCGCGGGCGCTCTCCATTAAGTATAATGTGCCCTTAGAGGAGATTCTCAAGCATATCACCGACCTTCTCAACCGCTTTACCAACGCGGCGCTGAAGGATACCTGCCAGCGGGTTGGCGGGGATCCCACCCGCAAGCTTTCCCCCCAGGACCGTATGATCGGCTCCTCCACCCTCGCTTTGGAGACCGGGATCATGCCCGCCTATATCGCCATCGGCGCGGCGGCGGGTGTTCACCGCTATATCAATGAGGCAGCAGGGATGGTGCAGTCGGTGGATAACGCGGCTTATGTTTTGCAAACGGTCAGCGGCCTGCAAAAGGATAGCGCGCTGGCGGTTTTGATCCTTTCCATGTATCAAAAGATCTTGGAAAAGGCTGACCTGCGGGAGCTCCGCCGTTTCGCCGATGCCATTATCGCCGAGTATTTGAAAGAAGTAATCTAAAAAAGAAAGCTCAACGCAAGTTGAGCTTTCTTTTTTATTTAAATTTAATCTTCATTTCTTCCGGCACCTTGGAGGCATCGAAGCGGAAATGGGCGGTTACCTTC
>JAFSBD010000220.1 GCA_017442025.1 Clostridia bacterium | reverse complement strand
CCTCTTCCACCCCGTCGGCGACGGCTCGACTGCCCTGTTCTATGAAAAGAACATGATCCAGGACGACTATAACGCCATGGCAAAGTATATTCTCGACTTCACCGAGAAGTATAATATGTCCTTCCCCGGCTGGGAGCCCGAGCGGATGAGCAAGCTGGACGAACTTTTCCGCGCCTATGCAGATGTGGATCATGAAAAGCTTTGGGCCAACCTAAAATATTTCCTGGAAGCCATCATGCCCACCTGCCGGGAGTGCGATATCAAAATGGCCATCCATATGGATGATCCCCCCTGGGATATCTTCGGTCTGCCCCGCCTGCTGATCAACGAAGAAAATATCGACCGCTTTTTGAAGATGGTGGACGATGAATATAACTGCCTCACCCTCTGCTCCGGCTCGTTGGGTGCCGATCCTGCCAACGATGTGGCCGCGATCATCCGCAAGCATTGCGATCGCATCGCCTTTGCCCATATCCGCAATGTCAAGCATTTTGATAACGGGGATTTCTCCGAAGCCAGCCATCGGGATTGTGATGGAGATACCGGCATCTTAGAGATCATGCGCGCCTATCATGATTGCGGCTTTAAGGGCTATATCCGCCCCGACCACGGCCGCCATCTTTGGGATGAAGGCCCCGGTACCGTTCGCCCCGGCTACGGTCTTTACGATCGGGCGCTGGGCATTATGTATATGCTGGGCTGCTGGGATATGCTGGACCGCCTGAAAGGAGAAAAGTAAGATGAATAAAAATATAATCAATACCGATCTTTCCGGCAAGGTTGCCGTTGTTACCGGCGCAGGCGGCGTGCTCTGCAGCCATTTCGCAAAAGTTCTGGCGCGGGCAGGCGCGAAGGTTGCCCTGCTGGACCTCAATTTCGAGGCCGCCGATGGCTATGCGCAGGAGATCAACGCCGAAGGCGGTTGCGCCAAGGCCTATTCCTGCAACGTTCTCAATAAAGAGATCTGCTATAACGTTGCCGATGCGATCCAAAAGGATCTCGGCCCCTGCGACATTCTGATCAACGGTGCCGGCGGCAACAACCCCAAGGCGACCACCGACAAGGAATATTATGAAGCAGGCGATATCGATGCCGATACCAAGAGCTTCTTTGATCTGGATGCGGATGGCGTTGGGTTTGTTTTCAACCTCAACTTTTTGGGGACCTTGATCCCCACCCAGGCCTTTGCCCGCCAGATGCTGGGCAGAAGCGGGTGCAGCATTCTCAATATCTCTTCCATGAATGCCTATACCCCCCTCACCAAAATTCCCGCCTATTCCGGCGCGAAAGCCGCCATCTCCAACTTCACCCAATGGTTGGCGGTTCATTTCTCCCGCGAGGGCATTCGGGTCAATGCCATTGCCCCCGGATTTTTCTCCACCAAGCAGAATGCAAAGCTGCTCTGGAATGAAGACGGTACTCCCACCGCCCGCACCGGCAAGATCCTTGCCGCCACCCCCATGGGTCGGTTCGGAGAAACCGAAGAATTGGAAGGGGGTCTCCTCTTCCTGGTCAATAATGAGGCCGCCGGGTTTATTACCGGCGTTGTCCTGCCGATCGATGGCGGATTCTCCGCTTATTCCGGCGTATAAATACTTTTAAAGGAGATTGCAAAAATGGAAAAATTCATCCCTGTTGTTGTTATTAAGGAGCTTTCCGAAACCGATAAGATCCTCAAAGCACTCAAAAATAACGGCATCAACACCGCGGAGATCACCTTCCGCACCGCCTGCGCCGCTGAGGCGATTGAATATGCCTGCAAAAATTATCCCGACATGAGCATCGGCGCAGGCACCGTTATCAACGCCGAGCAATGCGAGGCCGCGCTGGCCGCCGGCGCGCAGTTTATCGTTTCCCCCGGCCTTTCGGTTGCGGTGGCAAAGGTCTGCAACGAGCGCGATATCCCCTATTATCCCGGCTGCGTAACTCCCACCGAGATCATGCAGGCGCTGGAGCTGGGCATCACCACCGTGAAGTTCTTCCCCGCCAACGTCTATGGCGGGCTGAAGGCGCTGAAGGCCTTGGCCGCGCCCTTCCCCCAGATCAAGTTTATTCCCACCGGCGGTGTTGACCGCAGCAATATTGATGAATTTTTGGCTTTCGATAAAATTGCGGCCATCGGCGGCAGTTTCTTTGTCAAAGAATCTTTAGAAAAAATGGAGGGTTAATCCTATGAGCAGAATTGTAACTTTCGGCGAGATCATGCTTCGCCTGGCCCCCAACGGCTACTATCGCTTTTTCCAGAATGATCAAATGCAGGCCACCTTCGGCGGCGGCGAGGCAAACGTTGCGGTATCCCTTGCCAACTACGGCATGGATAGCGTTTATGTAACCAAGCTTCCCAAGCATGCCATCGGTCAGGCCGCGATCAACTCCCTGCGGTATTTCGGCGTGGATACCTCCAAGATCGTCCGCGGCGGCGATCGCGTGGGCATCTACTTCCTGGAGAAGGGTGCTTCCCAGCGCGGCTCGGTCTGCATCTATGACCGCGCCCATTCCGCCATTCAGGAAGCAAGCGCTTCCGATTTTGATTGGGACGCCATCTTTGAAGGGGCTGATTGGTTCCATTTCACCGGTATTACTCCCGCTTTGGGCGCAAACGTTGTTGAGATCTGCCGCGAGGCTTGCATCGCCGCCAAGAAAAAGGGCGTGAAGATCTCCTGCGACCTTAACTATCGCGGCAAGCTCTGGACCCGCGAGGAAGCCCGCGCCGCCATGACCGACCTTTGCCGGTATGTAGACGTCTGCATCTCCAACGAAGAGGATGCAAAGGACGTTTTCGGCATTGAAGCTGAGAACACCGATATCTACGGCGGCAAGCTCAACCATGAAGGCTATAAGTCGGTTGCCAAGCAGCTGATGGATAAGTTTGGCTTTGAAAAGGTCGCCATCACCCTGCGCACCTCCATCTCCGCCAGCGATAACGATTGGGCGGGTATGCTCTACGACGGTGAGAACTATTGCTTCTCTAAGAGCTACCACCTGCGGATCGTCGACCGCGTCGGCGGCGGCGATTCCTTCGGCGGCGGCCTGATCTATGCCCTGCTGAACGGCAAGAGCACTCAGGAGGCCATCGAGTTTGCGGTTGCAGCTTCCGCGCTGAAGCATAGCGTGGAAGGCGATTATAACCGCGTTGGCGTTGCCGAGATCGAAAAGCTCGCCGGCGGCGACGGTTCCGGCCGCGTTCAAAGATAACCCCCCATAAACAAAAAAACATGCCCCGGTGGCCAACGGCCACCGGGGCATGTTTTTTGTTTATTTAAGAGACCGGACTATCCGCAACTTTTTCAACGATCCATTTAAAATCCGAAAATACAAAAATCATTTCTCGTTTCCCATCACATTGAACGATTTTTGCATTATCATCCCAATTCTTTACATTCGCCGTAATATCATAGATGATAGAAATCTTATTCCAAGAAATCCAAGACATATTTGTTTTGGTCTTTATTGATGTGTATGTATCTTCGCGAATTAAATCATTGTCAACAATTTGCATTAATTTTAAATCCTCATTGGTAATCCAATCGCTTTCAACCTCTGCATTGATGCCATTTTGATTTACATGAACAATGATATTGTTTCCTCGCACAAACGGAACGGCATAAAATGCAACAAAAGCAAGCAAGCACAAAACCACCGCACCAATTGCCAAAAGAATAAAAACACATTTTTTGTTCATGGAATCACCTCTTCATTCTTCAACCTTTACCCGTAACGTTGTGTTTTCAATGCTTCTCAACGAACACTGGGGGCCGAACACTGGGGACGGTTCTCTGCGAACACTGGGGACGGTTCTCTGTGTTTATTGTTTCGTTTTTTCAAGACACAGAATCGTTCCCTGTGTTTTGAAGATCTTTGGCAAGAGAAGAAAGATATTCCGGACGATAAGACAGTTCCGCAATATAATTCTCTTCTTCAGTCGTAAATTCCCTCATGGCATAACGACTTATATATGGCCGAATAAAATTGGAATCATATCGCTGAAGATACTCCGCCGCATAATCAAAGACAGCCACATTACCGTCCTTTATCATTTCCTTGCATGTTTCAACCAACACTTCATTTTTTGGCTGATTATTGATATCCCTAAAAAGAATTGCGATGGGTTGATCATCGTCTTCGTAACAGATAACACAGTTTTGAAGAATCCATACATTTTTATCTAAAATATTAAGGTTCTCTTCGTATAATGGAGAAGCCAACGGTATTTCTTGATAATGAGAAATATCGGCCAAACATTTCAATTTTAGATCTTTTTGATAACAAACCCGAAGGGTGATATCTTCGCAAACAGGCTCATCTGCTGAAGTATAGTCGATTCTTTTCGTATGATATAGAGTGCTCCAATCAAGATCAAATCGTTTTTTGGCGGTAAAAAAGAGGTTGGATGTATATCTGTTCCCGGAATGGCTGAGCGAATTTCGAGGGACAACAAAAAATTTAAATGCCAAAATAAAACAGCATAGCGTCACGATAATGCCCACACGTAGGGGAACTAAAAAGAGAACGTTTTTCCAAGAAACGATGCTCTTCTTAGATTTATTCAAAATCATATGGAAAACATACAATATTAAACCGAATCCACATTCGAGAAAAAGATGGATGATTGTTTGGTGATAATTATAATTTAATACCAATCGCTTCATTTCCGCACTGCCGGAAGCTAATTTTTCTGCCCAAAAATTATATTCAGAAAGATCCAATAGATTTAAAACAACACCGATAATCAGCGCGATTACAAATAGAAAAATTGCAAAGATATTCATTTTTCGCTGTTGGAAAAGATGAACGGAGCTATTTTTTTGAAGGACAAAATAAAAAAGTATCCATTTGACCGCAGAAAGTGGATTCAGCGCAAAAAAAGCATATTCCTTTGCATATTCAAGAAGAAACCATCGCAAAACATCAAAAAACATCTGGATTGAAAGCAATATGCATATTTCTTTTATGTGAAATCTTTTGATGAATGAAAAAATATCATCAACTGAAGATTTTGAATCAAAAGGAGAGCCGACACCATTAAACATGCGGATCAAAAAAAAGAAAAACAACGAGAAAAACACCAAATTAAAAAGAGATAAACCAATCGCCGCCCAGGAATCAAAGGAAAGAATATGCTCCGTTGTAGTATTGCAAATCCAAAAGGTGATATAAAAACATATAATCAAAGAACAATTTAAAAGTGAATCAGTAACAACTTTTGTTCCAATTCCTTTAAGCAACTTTGCCATAATTTGACCTCCATTAGGATAATAAGACGGTTCTCTGTCTTCGCGGAGCAAGAGGCCGTTACCGTTCTTACTTTATTTTAGAATAGCATATTTTAACTTCTTTGTAAAGAAAAACACCCGCATCGGAACGATGCGGGTGAAACTTTTTGTTTATTTAAAAATCAGAATTAAGAACTGACAGACCAAAACGACCGAGATCAATGCAATGGGATAGGTGGCCGCATAAGCCGCCGCAACATCTTCGGTGCCCGCAGTATTGATCAAGGTACCCAACGCAGGGGTACTGGTCATACCGCCGGTAATGGAGCCCAAATTATTGAGCAAGGGCAGTTTCAATACATATTTGGCAAAGAAGAAGCCGAGAATCATCGGAACGATGGTCATGATCGCGCCGTAGACGAAATACATCGGATCGAAGCATTCGACAAACTTTGCACCGCCGGAGATCCCGGCACCGGCCAGGAAGAAGACCAGCCCCAATTCCCGCATCATCTTAAGAGTAGAAGAAGCGGGCATCAGGTTCATTTTGCCGATATGACCAAAGTGGCCAAAGACCAAAGCGGCCAGCAAGCAACCGCCGGTGGTAGTCAGTGAGAAGCAGGTTCCGCTCAAACCGGCACCGGTAAGGGGGATCTTGATCGCGCCGATCAACATACCGATCAATGCCGCCAATGCAAAGGGGGCAAAGCCGTATTCATCCAAAGAAAAGAGCTTGCCCTTCTCTTTTTTCGTTTCTTTGGCAGAAGCATCCGCCAATTTGGCGCGTTCCGCGGCCATATCCACCTTCATCAGTTTGGGAACGATCTGGATAAAAAGAACCACGCCCAAAACGCCGAAGATATAGGAGATCCCATAGCCGACCGAAACCTGATCCACAAATTGGGTAGCCTCTTTTGCCGCCGAAAAGGCGGGAGTGGAGGTCAATGCACCGGAAAGCAGGCCGGTGATCATAGCGGTAAACTCTTCCAACGACTGAATGTTGGAGCCAAATCCGATCGCTTTCCCAATGTAGATACATCCGACCGCGGCCAGACCGCCGGACAGAATAATAATCAAGCCAAGCAGAACATAGGATTTGAAGTTCTTCTTCATATTACCGAAGAATTTCGGGCCTGCAATGAAGCCAACTGCGGTAACAAAAAAGATCAAGCCCAAACGTTCAATAACGTTCAATGCTTCCTTAACAAAGGTTACGCTTTCGCCGTTTCCTTTTACCGCGAGCTGCTGGGTCAACGGGGTGAAAAACAGCGCACCGAAAACCAAAGCGGTGATAAATACGCCTGCATCCCCCAAGGAAATTCCCTTAATGGTAATACGCCCCAGCGCATAACCCACAATCAGAATTGCCAAAATGCAGAACAACAAAAACCAAACCCCGGTTACGGGGATGACTCCGCCGAATAAATTCATTTAATTTACGCTCCTTTAGGGTAGAGCAAATAATCCGAGCTCCGTTTCGAAAAGGCGGATTTTTGCTCACTCTTTGTTAAAATACTCGCCAATACGGCAGTATGGGCTGCGTTTTGTGCCTTGATTGAACAAAAATCCGCTCTTTTCGAAATCCTGGACCTCAAAGCGAGGAGATTTTGAGGGATTTTTATTCAAGTCGGGCGCAGGAAGGCTTGCGCCTTGCAAGAACGATTTGGGTAAAAAGCACCGAAAGCTCCCGCTTTGAGGCGGGTTCGGATTATTTGCTCTACCCTAAATCACTTGCCGGACTTACGAGTATAGTTCGGTAACAGCTTGGGAGAAACAGCGGAAGTCTCGATGCCTGCCGCGGCGATCTCCTTTTCAAAATCTTCCACATGCTTGAGGGTCAGGGCGCCAAGGGTGGTCTCCTTGGCGGCCTGGGCGG
>JAFSBD010000219.1 GCA_017442025.1 Clostridia bacterium | reverse complement strand
TGAGGGGCAAATTGAAAATATTCGTGGCTATCGTGAAAAAATGCTTCTTCGTTATAATGATTGGTCGACGCCCGAGGATATGGAAGAAATAAACATTTACGAAGCTTCCTTTGAAGATAAGGATATTGATATAATAAAAGAAAGCGGACATGGTGGAAGCGACTTTATTGTGGCGCGTACTTTTATAAATGCGGTGAAAGAAAATAAACAACCCGAATTTCCCTTTGATTTAAAATCGGCAGTTGCAATGTCGTCGGTTGCAATGCTTGCTCACCGCTCTATTCTTGAAGGCGGTAAACCCTTTCCTATTCCGGACTTTACCAAAGAAGAAGACTGCAAGCTTTATGAAAATGATCATCTTTCGCCATTCTTTGGTGCCGACGGCAGGGCGCCGACTTTACCTTGCTGTTCGCAAACCGATTACAAACCAAGCGAACTACAATTATCCCTCTATAAAAAGGTTATTCACTTTGAAGAATAAAAGTTTGTTTCTTTTGATATAGTAAAAAAGGATGTGTGGAAAATTTCCACACATCCTTTTTCCTTTTATGAGATCATATTTTTAAATGCGTTCAAATCGGTCGAGCGGGAGATATATTTGCGGGTGATCTTCAAGGGATCGGAGCCGGTAACATAGGTCGGGCCGCTCATCAGCAGGCCGAATTCATAATGCTCGGCGGTGGCCGCGAGCGAACTTTCGCTATATTTCCCGGTTGGGTAGCATAAGACAAAGCTTTCCTTCCCTGTTATCCGCGCCAATTCCAACTTGGAGCGGTAAAGCTCCTCTTCCAGTTGCTCGGCGGTGCGGGTGCTTAAAAATTCATGGGTCATGGTATGGCTCTGGAAGGAGACCAGCCCGCTTTGATCCATCTCGGCGATCTGTTCGCGGGTGAGATAATGCTCCTGCCCCACCGAGCCCATGATCATAAAGACGGTGGCTTTGACATTATATTTTTTCAAGAGGGGGAACAGCTCGGTATAGTTATCCTGATATCCATCGTCGAAGGTGAGGAGGATGGGTTTTTGGATCTCATCTACCCGCCCCAGATCCTCAAAATGGATGGGGGTATAGCCCTCTTCGGTGAGGTATTGAAGCTGGCGCTCCAGCTCCGCGGGGCGGACGAAAAGGGAAGCGATCCCCCAAAGATCGTCGCTGACCGCATGATACATCAAGGTGGGGACCTTCACCCCTTGGGGAATCTCCTCGGCCTTGGGGTAGGCAGTATAATAGGTGCGGTTGTTCTCTTCATCCGCAAAGGGATGGTATCCTTCCAGCAGGACATCCTTGGGCAGATACCGCCCTTCGGCGGTATTCAGGCCGCCTTCGGGCAGGGCGGATAACCAATCCACCTCATCTGCCCTCAGATACTCCTGCGCCCCATCGGAATAGATGCCCGATAAGGCCTTGCCATCAACAGTGATCTCCCCCGCCTTTTGAGGGGCGGGGTCATAAACAACCTGCGGCTCGGGATCAGGCGCGGGGGCTTTGGTGCATCCGCTCAGCAAAAGCGCACCGATTAAGAGAAACGACCAGAGCTTTCTCATACATTCACCTTATATTTTTGAATATAACGCATCATAATGGTGGCAACCTGGGCGCGGGTGGCGGTATTTTTGGGCGCAAAGACCATTCCTGCACCCTCTTCGATGCCGACAACCAGCCCTTCGGCCACAGCCCATTGAACCGGATCGGCTGCCCAACTATCGATGGTTGCCCGATCGGCAAAGATGGAGAGATCGATCCGATTGCCGCCATCCAGCCCCTTCTTTTGGGCGTAGCGATGGAACAATGTGACCAACTCCTGGCGGGTGATCCGATCGGCGGGGGCAAAGAGGCCTTCGCCCTTGCCGTTGACGATCCCGTTTTCTGCCGCCCAAAGGATCTCATCATAATACCAATCGGAGGCATGAACATCATGGAAGGGGTTGCGTCCGCTATGAGAGGGCTCGCCCTCCAGGCGATAGAACATGGTAACCAGCTCCGCGCGGGTCATGGAATCATCAGGGCGGAAGGTTCCTTCGGGATCGCCCTTCATCAGCCCCTTATGCTTGGCGAACTGCACCATGCTATAGAACCAATCATTGGGGCGGACATCCGAAAACTGGGGATCGCCCATGATATCCACCTCGAAAACGGTAGTCTTTCCGCAATAAGAAACGGTAAGGATCTTTTTGCCGGGAGTGGTATTATCAAATCCGCTGACCGCGGCATTCTGCAAGGGAATATCCACCGTATGACCATTCTCATAGGTCAACGCGACAACCCCGCCCGCGGGATTGAACGCCCCGCCGTTTTGGGGATAATCCAGCAGGTCAGGCAGATTCTTCATCGCGATGAAGGCAACCTTTGCCAAACCGATGGTGGTAACAGAAGGCATATCCAGATAACCCTTAAATTCGCCGTTATTATTTACCATCCCGCCTTCCAGGAAGGAAACCTCCAGGTCGGTATCCTCTTGGGGATTTTCCTGAATGGCGGTGAAGTTGAGGGTCAGGGCGGTGAAGGTCTCCTCCATCCATGCTTCTTCCGCACCCATCCAGACGATCTTGGCAACCGCCAGATCGCCTTCGGTTTGCAGGCTGGTCATGATCTCCAGCCCGGGAAGATCGGCGGCGATGATATCCTGCTCTTCCAATTTCAAATAGGCAGGATCATAGGTAACTCCAATGGAAAGTCCGCTCAAGGGGCGGTAGTTTCTCACCACCACTTCGACAGGAACCTTCTCGCCCGGCAAAACCTCGCCGAAAGGTTTCTTCAACATCAGTTCCATCAAGGGAAGTACCTTCACATAGGCGGGTGCATACTCCACATCCAAAAGGGAGGTCTGGGCATTATCTTCCCGCACATCGCACCGCACCAGCTCCACCAGCGCGCCCTGCTCTTCCAGCGTTCCGCCGATGATCTCAAAATCGATGGAGAATAGTTCCGCATCGCCCGAAAAGATGGGAGATTGGCCGGTCATGCCCATGGAGGCGGCGGTGAGTTTTATCGCCGCTCTTTCCTCATGGGTAGCCTGAATATTCCCGTAGAAGAGGCCGGATATGTTCTTCTTTTCATAGCCTAACGGTTTGAGGGAAGCGGTATCATAGCAGATCACCATCTCCATGCTGGAGCAGGCGGGCATATCCTTTGCCGAGAAAACGACCTGCACCGTTTCTCCAACCTCTCCTTGGGGCTCGCTGATCTCGATCTTCGGCGCCCCTTCTGCGACCGCCATCGGCGGAAGCAGGAGTAAGCCCATCAACATCAAACAAACGATTCTTAAGAAACCTTTTTTCATCATGCGTTCCTTTCCTTTATATATTCTTGACTCTATCATACCAAATCCTACGAAGAAAAACAAGACTTTCTATATCACAAAAAATAACCGCAGTACCTTGGTACTGCGGTTATCTTTAATTCATTGAAATTACACGATAATATCGCTGTTGGATCTTACGATCAGAACGGCTACTTCGTTGCGGGTGATGTTTGCATTGGGGTTGATATTTCCGTCTTGGTCGCCGCTGACAAGGCCCAGAGCAATGGCGGTATAAACCGCGGACTTAGCCCATTCAGCAACCTGATCCAGATCTTTCAGTCCCTTTTCGGCAACGGCTGCATTGATCTCCGATCCGAACTCGGCATAGAATTCATCCACATCCACGCCCAACTCAGCGGTGATGAAGAGACGGAAGAACTCGCTGCGGGTGGCCAGACGATCGCCGCCATAGGTGCGGGAGATGACCTCGCCCTTATCGTCCAGGTCGGTATAGCCGTTGATCATTTCAGTGCGGCTTGCGGCCTTAACATAGTTTGCAGCCCAATCGACGATGGTATCGCTGAAGGGATGGGAAACGCCGGCATAGAAATCCTTATTGATACCAACCTGACGCATCATCAGAACCGCCATCTCATAGCGGGTGAGGTTGTTTCCGCCGTTGAATGCGCCGTTTTCATCGCCCTTCATCAGGCCGAGGCCGTTGGAACCGACCGCTTCGACATAATCCTTGGCCCATGCGGTCTGGGTATCGGTATAAGTATAGTTGCGCTCGGAAACGATCACAACAATATACTCACGGTAATCACCGTCCATCTCATTGGTGGCGGTAATCTTCAACTGGGTCAGACCGCTATCCAGATTGAGAACAAACTGGTTATCCAAGCGGACAGGATTTTCATAAACATCGGAATAAACGCGGGGGGTATAACCGGCAGTACCCAATACGCTGAAGTTCATGGCGTTGGTGTTGGGTGCCAGAGGAACAATAACCATGGGGCCGATCATCAGGCCGCCGGTAACACCGATAACACCGTCGAAGCCATAGGGAACATCCACAGGGGCGTCCTTCACCTCGTTGGGGTTATAGGTATTGATGGCCAGCTTGACAGGCTCGGAACGATAGGCATCGTTCTCAGCATGGACCTGAACCCAAACAACGTTAAACTCTTCTTCCAGAAGCAGGTTGCGGTTTTCGATCTCATCGGTGCAAGCTGCATCGGTATAAACATGAACGGTTGCATTGGGAGAGGTCTTGGCGCTAACCGCGAAATTCTTCTTGGTGGTGTTGGCAACATAAACGCCGTTATACTCGGTGGCACCGTTGATCTCAAAGAGTTCGCATTCGGTACTGCGCTGACGGGAGATGTTAATATACCATTCTTCCACCATCATGCCGTCCTGAGCAACAACGGTTGCGATATAGGGCGATACGCTGCCAAGGATATCGGAGATTTCAAAGCTGGTCTCGCCGGTGGCTTCAACAGAGGTGCCGTAGACACCGTCCCGCAGGGAGATGGTGGCATCGGGAGAGATCTCGAAGGTCAGCTCGGTAGAGGGAGCTTCATCCAAAAGGATATTCCAGGTCAGACCGTCCCGGGAAATGGTGCCTGCCTCATCGGCGGTGATGCCGAGGATGGCGGTCTCATTATTATAGTTGCGCAGAACGGTGAGGGTATAAACTTCGCTCAAGCCTTCTGCATCGGTAATCGTGACGGTATAGGAAACCGGCTCGCCCACGTTGAGGGCGGCAGAGGTATAAACACCGTTTTCCTCGGTGAGGATACCCTCTTCGCCTTCCACAACCGCTCCTACACCGGAATGATCCAGGGTGAAGCTGAAGGTTTCATCATAATAGTTGAGAGTATAATCCCAACTCATCTCATCCTCTTGCCAAATATCTTCCACATTGGCCCCTTCGGGAATAATGTCATACAAGGTGGCATCGGAGTTGAGGGCACGATCCAGCTTGAGGTAGAAATCCCGCTCGGTGCGGCCGTCGATGGAAACAATAGAGAGGACATAATAGTTGGTTCTTGCGGAAGTATCCAGGGTATAAACGCCGTCGGCTCCTTCCACACGCTCTAATTTATCAAAGCTTTCGTTGGAGGCGTATACACGGGTGCTGTTGTCTGCATGGCAAGCCATCGCAATTTCCTTGGTATATTCCTTTTCACCCAGGGAGATAAAGAGCTCATCCCCGTTGCTATCGATGGGCGTACCGTCGGGGCAGGTGATGCGGATGTCTTCCTCATAGATATCGCAGGAAGCAACGGTCATATCCTTATTCAGCCAGACCCACTGATCATAGGCGTTATCCACGGTCTCCATGCCCATTTTACCTTCATAGGCATCCAGATTTTCCAGATAGAGGTTGCCGGTCATGGCAACATCGGTATCGGGGTTGGTATTGGTACCGATCTCGATGGCAGAGGTCTGATAGGCAGGGCCGATAAAGGTATTATTCTTAACGGAAAGGCGGTTTTCATCCAAGAGGAAATCGGATTCATTGATATGATCCGGCTCTTCGCTGGGCGGGATGGCATGGGAGACCTTGCCTAAACTATTAACATAGATATAGTTGATATCCAGCGCGGGACGGGCTTTAGTGTTTTCATTTGGGTCGATAAAGATGTTATCTTCCATGCGGAAGAAGTCGGCATTACCCGCCATACCGACGATGACGGGGGAACAACTGTTGGCGGGATGGGCGTTATAGAAGCTATTGTTCTTGATCAGATAGTTGAAAGGAACATCATCGCTACCGCTCAAACCGCCGCACCAGTCCCACATCGGCATAAAGAGGTTAACACCATTGGTAACCGGCTCACCGGCATATTGTTCGCCTTCCTTGATAATGGGGTCTGAACCGTTATACGTCTGCAGATCATCGCGGTTCCAGAAATGGCTGTTCTGAATGCGGAAATCGGCGCCCTGCCAGGGAATGGAGGAGGCAACGTTGAAGAAGCCGCACTTATTGTTGGTATAGTTGATGCCGTTGGCATAGATCGCGTAGATATGGCCGTTATAGAAACCGGCGTTATTCTGGTTGGTGATATAGAGGTTGGAAAGATAGAGATACTTATTATAAGTAACCTTCACGTCGCGCATGTTACCGCCGATGGCCGTACCGTTACCGCGGTGATCCTTACAATAAGCATTATCAAAGATACAGTTCTGGACATAGACCTTATGACCCAGAGTTGCAGTTGTTCTGGTATAGGATTCCTCGGAAATGAAGGAACCGTTGCCCTGGAACAGCAACCCGTCGAAAACAAATTCGGGTAACCCTTTACTATCGTTTTCGATTTTCACCAAATGACCGTCTTTGAGGGATTCGTTCTCGCTCCAAAGGCGGGTCTCATGGCCGGTATAATCCTCATAGGTCTTGCTATCGGGATCATATTTCGGAATATAGCGGCCGCCTTCGGTATTCAGCTTCCACTCTTTGGTGGGATCCGCATCCGGCACATTGGGGTTGATGCCGGCCATCGCGCCCAGAACGATAATGCTCTGGCGGGGAGCCAGACCGGTGGTATAGCTACCGGCAGGCAGGATCACGATGGGGATCTCGATACCGTCTGTGCTTCCGCGGGTGATCGCCTTCGCGAAAGAGGTTACATGGCGCTTGGGGTTATATTTTTCGGTGATGGTCTGCATCCGGAACTCGAAGGTAACGGTGGCAGGCTCTTCGCCCTCAGCAAACTCCCAGGCGGGGTTTACAATATAGACACCCTTATTCTCTTCAAATTCGGGGCCGACCAGTTCATCATAGTTGATGCCCTGATAATAGTCCTGAACAGTGGAAACCTCATTGTATTCATACTGGGCGAAGGCCATGATGGATGTCATGGAGACCAGCATCAATACGGTAAGGACCATGCTCAACAACCGTGTTGAAAACTTTCTCATATCTTTGTCCTCCCTTAGAACAGATATTTATAGATACTAAAATTATAGCAAAGCCTTGTCAATTTAGACATAACCTTATGTTGTTATTTTCACACTCTATGTTGCATATGTCTAAATTTCGGTTTCTTCGGTTTCTTCGGTTTGTTCTGTTTGCTCCTCTTCTTCCCGAGCGGCACCGGCGATATCGATCACCTTCACGCCCTCGCTGAGCTTGACCACCCGCACGCCCTGGGTGGAGCGGCTGAGGGAAGAGATCTCTTCGATCTTGGTGCGCATGATGATGCCGCCGCTGGTAACCAGCAGCAGATCCTCGCCCTCTTCCGCCATGCGGATGGCGGCGATCTTGCCGGTCTTTTCGGTGATGTTATAGTTGGAGATACCCTTACCGCCGCGGTTTTGCAGGCGGTATTCTTCGGTGGGGGTACGCTTGCCGTAGCCGTTTTCGGTGATGGTGAGCAGCTGGGCACCCTCCTGCTCCAAGCACATACCGATGAGGTAATCCTCCTCCGAGAGCTTGATGCCCCGCACACCGCGGGTCACGCGGCCCATGGAGCGGACATCGCTTTCGGCGAACCGAATGGCCTTGCCCTCATGGGAGGCCAGGATCAGGTTATCCTCGCCCGAGGTGAGATGGACGCTGATCAGATCGTCGCCCTCATCCAGGATGATGGCGATGACGCCGCTCTTGCGGATATTGGAATAATCGGCAAGGGGGGTCTTTTTGACCGTACCGTTGCGGGTGGCCATCACTAAATAGCCCTCCTGCTCGAAATTCTCTACCCGAATCATGGCGTTGACCTTCTCGCCGCTCTGGAGGGGCAGGAGGTTGACCACGTTCGTCCCCTTGGCAACGCGGGAGCTTTCGGGCACTTCATAGCCCTTGAGCCGATACACTCTGCCCAGGGTGGTAAAGAACAAGATGGTATCATGGGTGGAGGCGGCAAAGAGGCTCTTGACCACATCCGCTTCCTTGGTCTTCATGCCGGTGATGCCGCGGCCGCCCCGATGCTGGGCCTTATAGGTATCGGTGAGCTGACGCTTGATATAGCCCGCCTCGGTCATGGTGAAGATGCAATCCTCAACGGGGATCAGATCCTCATCCTCCAGGCCGATCTCGCCGTGGCCGATCTCGGTGCGGCGGGAATCGCCGAACTTGCGGGCGATCTCCGAAAGATCCGCCTTGAGGATCTCTACCACGCGATAATCGTTGGCCAGAATATCCTTCAGGTCGGCGATCTTGGCGGTGATCTCCTTATATTCGGTCTCCAGCTTCTCCCGCTCCAGGCCGGAAAGCTGGCCGAGCCGCATCTCCACGATCGCCTGGGCCTGGATCTCATCCAGATCAAAGCGGTTCATCAGCTTTTCCTTGGCATCGGCAATATGCTTACTGCCGCGGATAATGGAGATGACTTCGTCGATATGGTCGATGGCCTTCAGCAGACCTTCCAGGATATGGGCGCGGGCCTCCGCCTTTTTGATCTCAAAGGCGGTGCGGCGGCGGATGACATCCTTTTGATGGAGGAGATATTGCTCCAGCATCTGCTTGAGGGTCAGGATCTTAGGCTCGCCATTGACCAGGGCCAGCATAATAATGGAGCAGGTGGCCTGCATATCGGTATATTTATAAAGTTGGTTGAGAATAACCTGGGGGTTGGCTTCCTTTTTCAGCTCCACAACGAACCGCAGACCGTCCTTATCGGTTTCATCGCGAATATCGGAGATGCCTTCGATGCGGCCGGTTTTGACCTCATCGGCGATCTTTTCGATCAACGCCGCTTTTCTTACCATATAAGGAATTTCGGTAACAACGATCTTGAACCGATCGTCCTTCCATTCCTCGATCTCGGCGCGGGCGCGGACATAGATCTTGCCGCGGCCGGTGCGGTAGGCGTTGCGAATGCCGGTGCGGCCCATGATGATCGCGCCGGTGGGGAAATCGGGGCCTTTGATGATCTCGCAGAGTTCATCGATCTCGATTTCGGGGTTATCCAAAACAGCAATCGCACCCTCCACCACCTCCTTGAGGTTATGGGGCGGAATATCCGTTGCCATACCAACCGCGATACCCGAGCTGCCGTTGACCAGCAGGTTGG
>JAFSBD010000218.1 GCA_017442025.1 Clostridia bacterium | reverse complement strand
TTGGCCCAACTTGGTAACACCATCAACAATGTTGGCGCAATCCAAACCGAATTCCTTTTTTACCGCTTCGAAAGTAAGGTCGGTATCTTCAATCGTATCATGCAAAAAGGCAGCCGCCATCGAATCGGTATCCAAACCGAATTCATAAACCAATTTAGCTACCTCAATGGGATGGCAGACATACGGTTCCCCCGAGCTTCGGAATTGCCCCTCATGGCAACTCTTGGCGCGAAGATATGCACGCTCGATCTTTTCAACATCAAACTTTTTCTCATCGTTTTTTACTGTTTCCAAAAAGTCATAAAAAAGTTTATCTTCTATACACATACCGTATCACCTGCCTTTCTTTTAATATCCTCAAGCAATATTGAATCATCCAGGCAAACCTTTTTATCCGCATGGATCTTCAGATCCCTGAAATATAAATCATCCCGATGATAGTCCAGAATTCCAAGTTCTTTCAAGATTTCCATCGAGAAAAATGCAGCGCCGATCGTCATTTTGTAATGACGATCTGCTGCAATGCGTTTGACCAGGGCAGAAAAATCAAATTCCGAAACCCCGAAGGTCAGCATTTTAAGCAAATAGCGATAAAGAGTTGCCGCATCCTCGCGGGCGGGAACATCCTCTGCGCGCAGATTTGAGCCCGCCAACCGAAGAAGTTCATTGCGGGTTTGGACCGATTCTTTTTCGCATAAACGGATGTCTTTAATAAGCAGCTGGACATTCTGCCGCCCGTTATATGTATTGATATCGGCCTCAAAAACAATATCAACCGTTTCCCCCGCTTGATATAAAAAGCGGTTGGGAGCAACGTTAAAGTAAAAGGCTGTCAGCCGATTATTGCCGCAGAGCAAGGAAAGCCGCATATGGTTTCCATTGGCGGTCGGCGAAGCCTCCAGCAACCGAACATTCCGCATGCAGAAGATGGGCACATCATTTCCGCGCCCAAAGGGCGCCAAACGACCCAACTCCTTGATTTTGGAAACGCTCAGATCTTTTTCATACAGAGTGCAATCCAACTCCATACTTTCATCAAACTGATTATTTTCCAAAAAGGAATCCACCTTCGCACAAAAAGCATCGCGAAAGGCTTCCAGGTTTTTTTTATCCACCAAAACACCTGCGGCATAAGCATGTCCGCCGAAGCGTTTGGTATAATCCGAGATCCCTTCCAACGCCTCAAAAAGATTGAAAGGCTTCATGCTCCGCCCCGAGCCTTTGGCAAACTCATCGCCCACCGAGAATAAAATGCACGGGCGGTTATACCGATCCTTCAGGCGGGATGCAACGATCCCGACAACGCCGTTATGCCAATTCTCGCTCCAGAGAACAATTGCATTTCGATGTTTATTGTCCTCATCCGCTTCAAACATGGCGATGGCTTCTTCCATGATTTGATTTTCTGTAACCTGACGTTGGTTATTTTCTTTGCAAAGTTCATCCACAAGCTGCTCAGCAATGCGAAGATCGCGGGTCGTTAAGAGATCAACGCCAACCGAGGCACTTCCCATCCGCCCCGCCGCATTAATACGCGGAGCAAGGATAAAGCCCACCGTTGAGGTATCGATCGAGCGATCACCCACGCATCGCTCAATCAAAGCGCATAAACCGGGATTTTTTGTGTCCCGCAAGAGTTCCAGCCCGCGGCGTACAATATAGCGATTTTCCCCCACCATCGGCATAATATCCGCAATGGTACCAATCGCCGCAAAGGGCGCAAACCGATCAATATCTTCCCCGTTGCCATAAGTTTGATCCAACGCGCAAACCAATTTAAATACAACGCCAACCCCTGCCAACGCATCGAATGGATTGCCGGATTGTTCGCATTTGGGATTGATGATCAATGTATCGGGCAGTTGTTCCTGGCATTCATGGTGATCGGTGATGATAACATCCATTCCAAGTGCCTTGGCTTCCTCCACCTCGGCAACAGCGGTAATGCCTGTATCCACCGTAATGATCAGGTTCGCCCCTTCTTGGGCGATTTTTTGGATAGCGGCCGAATTCACTCCATATCCATCGGCAAAGCGGTTGGGGATATAGTACCCCACATTCCCCCCAAGAGAGCGCAACTCCTCCAGCAACAACGCTGTAGCTGTTATACCATCAACATCATAATCGCCGTATACAATAATCCGTTCATCCTTACGAATCGCTTCACCGATCCGCTCCACGGCACGCTCCATTCCGCAAAACAAAAACGGATCGAGCAGCATGCTTTTATCGGCATGGAGAAACTTTTTGGCTTTTTCAGGGGTTTCGATGCCGCGATTGATCAAAATGCGCGCAAAAAAATGCGAACAATTCAATGAGCGGCGCAAAATTTGAACCAAGGAATCATCTTGCTCTTTGATCTTCCAGCTTCGCATCATCATACCCCTTTCTAAAATAATAATATATTATAACACTATAGATTAAAATATTCAATAATATAAATAAAAAAACACGCTTTTCTGACAAATCAAAAAAGCGTGTTTATTTCGTTTATTATCGGGAGATCAAAAGCAGTTTTTTATCTTCCAAAATATCTCGACTCATGTCATTGATCTGTTTAATAGAGGAAACAGAGGTGGAATATTTTCTTGCAATATCCCATAATCGTTCCCCTTTTTCACCGTAATATACAACCAGCGGAGCAGGACCTTCTTTTTCGATGGGGTGATCGATATCCACCTCAATGGAGCCGATCACATCAACCATATCCTTAGAAAACATTGAACGAGTGCCGCAATAACGAGGATGAATACGATTGTCTGAAGGTATTCGAGGTCGTTTTTTACAAGAAGGAACTTGTTGATGGGATAGCACACAGCCGTTGCAAGACCCATAACAAAGATAACT
>JAFSBD010000217.1 GCA_017442025.1 Clostridia bacterium | reverse complement strand
TGTCGCCTTGCAAGAATAAATTGAGTGAAAAGCACCGAAATTTGCCGCTTTGAGGCGGGTAATGGTTTAACTGCTCACCCTACGTGGCTTTTTTGTAAAGCATGCAACAAAACTGCATGTTGAATCGTATTACTTATAAAGGAGGAATGTGCCGTGGCCTATTCCGACGACCAAATCCGTGCATTGGTGAGCCAATACGGCGCCTGCGTTTACCGCTTTGCGCTGTCGCAGATGAAAAATGCCGCCGATGCCGACGACGTATATCAAGAAGTCTTTTTGCGGCTGATCCGCTCCCAACCCGAATTTGAGGGGCCGATGCACCAAAAGGCATGGTTTATGACGGTGACCGCCAACTGCTGCAAGGATTTCCTCAAAAAAGCATCCCGCCGCGATCTGCCCCTGCCCGAGCAATCGGAGGAGCAGGCAGAAGCGGAGCCCAACGACGATCTGCAGGAGGCGATCTTCGCCCTCGACGATCGGGCGCGCTGCCTGATCCATCTTTTCTACTACGAAGGGTATCGCACCGAGGAGATCGCCGAGATTTTGGAGATGAAGCCCTCAACGGTTCGTTCGGGGCTTAAGCGTGCACGCAAAAAGCTCAAGGACTTTATGGAAGGAGGGCAAGAATAATGTTTGAAGAACGTTATCGCAAGCTATATCAGGACGTTGCCCCCACCGAGGAATTGAGCCAAGAAACGGTGGAGCTGATGATCGAAGCCCGCAACCACCGCGCCAAGCCGCTCCCCGAGCAAAAGAGCAAGCTGCCGATGATCCTTTGGCTCTCGGCCGCAGGTGCGCTGGCCGCCGCCTTTATCGCAACCGTTTCGGTAGTGGCCTTCATCAACCGCGGCTCGAACATCGACGAGCTGCTGGGCGACATGACCCTCACCCAGCAGGATACCGAAACCACCGCCAAGCCCGAACCCCTCCCCGAGGGCAATGCGGGCGCAACCGAGCAAGAGACCGAGGATGTGCTTGCGCCGGAGATCGCAGTTCTCCCCTCCGACCGCTTCACCTCCTTCGACGACTACTTCAAGGCGCTGGACGGCAAAAAGACCCTCGGCTACGGCAAAAACTACTATCTTTGCAAGGAGATGGTGGTCTATCCCAAAGCCCTGCCCAAGGGCGCAAAGCTGGTCGAGATCCTGCAATATGAGGACGGCCAATATCAATATTCCTACCGCTTTACCCAAAACAAGGAAAGCTACATCCTGACCGTTCGCTCCCAAAGCACCTTCCCCACCTCCGAGGAGGCCATGGAGGCGCAGCTCGAGCTGCTCAAAAAGGAAGAAGCCCCAACCTTTATCGCCGAGGGCAACTCTCGCACCTATCGCTTCGGCAAGCTGGATGCCATCATCGTTACGGTTGACCGCGAAATCTTCACCGAGACACCCAAGGATGAAACATCCAAGGGAGAGACACCCAAGGATGAGACATCCAAGGGTGAAACACCCAAGGATGAGACGTCCAAGGATGAAACACCCAAAGATGAAACACCCAAGGATGAAACACCCAAGGATGAGACGTCCAAGGGTGAAACACCCAAGGATGAGACCCCCGTTCCCGAACCGCCCGCCGACGAGAATCCCGTTGCCGAGGCGGCTGAAATCGCGGCGATGCCCGCCATTGCCGCCGCAGGCGACACTGCAGCCGACAGCGGTGCGAGCGTTGAGGGATCTGCGGGTCAATCCACCGAGCCCTATGATCCCGATGCATCGGTCTCCTCCCCCGTTCAGCCCGCTCCGCTGACCCAAAAGGAAGTGGATGCCCTTTTGAAAAATTTTGAATTGGTTCGATATTTGAATAAGTGATCCAAAAGACCGCAGAAAATTTCGATTGATTTTTCTGCGGTCTTCATTTT
>JAFSBD010000216.1 GCA_017442025.1 Clostridia bacterium | reverse complement strand
AACGGCGCGGAAGGCTATTATCCTATGCGTGAAGCCTATGATGAGGGGGGCTATGAAGCGGCATCCTCTTCCTTTAAAGTGGGGGTTGCGGAAAAAATTATCGCAGAAGGGATCGACCTTCTGAAAGGATTGAAAGAATGAAAGCAATTATCAATGCTACCCTTGTGATGCGGGATCATTATATCCCCAATGCCACTTTGCTGATCAAAGATGGAAAAATTCAGGATTTCGGCGAAAAGATCGCCTTGCCCGAAGGATGTGAAGTGATAGACGCCGAAGGGTTTTATGTCGGCCCCGGGTTTGTGGATATCCATACCCATTCCGATGGCAAGATCTTTTTTCATCAAGATCCCGTTACCGCCGCCCGGCATCATCTGCGTCACGGAACAACCAGCCTGCTCCCTGCCCTCTATATGAGCATGAATACCGCGCAGTATGTAGATGCTGTTTCGGTTTTGCGGGAAGCGATGAAGAAAGAAGAATGCGCCAATATTGCTGGCCTTTATATGGAAGGGCCCTATCTCAATCCGGATTTCGGCTGCGACCGTACCTCCAACCCTTGGGTCGGAAGCGTTCAAAAGGAAGCCTATCAGCCTATCATTGATGCGGCCTGGGATCTGGCAAGAGTCTGGTGCATCGCCCCTGAGCGGGAAGGAATCTTGGACTTCGTTTTGGACGTTAAAGCCAAAAATCCAAACGCTGCCTTTGCAGTTGCTCATTCGGCGGCTTCGCCGCAGCAGATCGAAGCGCTGATGCCCTATGGACTTAAAATCGGCACTCACCATACCAACGCAACGGGCGACCGCCCGCGCTATCCCGAATGCCGCGGTGTTTGCGTGGATGAAACCGTCAATTATAACCGCGAAATTTATGCGGAGCTGATCTGCGATTCCATGGGGATCCATGTAGACCCCTATATGCTGCGCCTGGTGCGCAGGATCAAAGGGGAGGATCGGATTATTCTGATCTCCGATGCCTATGCCTGCGATGGACCCACCCCGCCGGGCTATGAAGGGGTCGACGATATCAACTTCGATTGGGAAGGGGAGATCGCCGGTTCTAAGATGACTTTGGATATCGCTTGCCGCAATATGATGAAGCATACCGGCGCATCCGTTGCGGATGTGTTCCGTTATGCGTCCTATAATCCCTCCCGTGCGGTGGGGCTTTTGGATCGGGGCGAGATTGCCCGAGGCTTATGTGCAGATCTGGTGATTTGTGATCATCAGATGAATATTAAAAATGTAATTTTAAAAGGAGAACTGATAAAATGAAAGATTTTATTGTAGACCCCGCAACCGGCTTTAATTTTATGCCTGCCGATTTTGTTCCCTTCAAAGAACGTGAGATCTGCGAGCGTGTCCGCAAGATGAGCGGTAAGGAATTGGAGCAGCGCGAGCCCTGGTGGCATCCCGAGTTCAACGTTAAGGTCATGATGAACCCCCATCCTGTTCTGATCGCCACCCTTTTTGAGCGCCTGAAGGCCGCATCCGAGGCGGGCAAGACCTTCACTATGATTTTGGGAAACCCTGAGCCGGATACCTATATCCCCTTGGCTCAGCTGATCAATTATTTCCGTGTGGATTGCTCCAAGGTGCATATTTTCGCTGAGGACGAATGGGCGGATGAAAACGGCAATATCGCCCCTATTACCTATGAGGCAGGGTTTGTCCATTCCATGCTCAAATATCTGGTTTATCAGATCGATCCCGAGCTGCGGATGCCGATGGAAAATGTTCATTTCCCCACCAACGAGAATATCAACGACTACTCTAAGATCATCAATGATATTTCCGAAGGCGGTGCTGATATTATCTCCACTTCGCCCGGTTGGACCGGCCATGTAGCCTTTGTTGATCCCATTCCCGAATTTGTCGGCAGCGGTGATATCGAAGAATGGCTCAATCAGCCTGCCAAGCTGGTCAAACTTCACCCCATGACCATTTTGCAGAACTCTTTGAACGGTACCTTCGGTCAGTCCGGTGATATCGCCAATGTTCCGCCCATGGCGGCAACCATCGGTCCCATCGACGTCATGCGCGCCAAGGAGCGGATCGAGGTTCATGCGCTGGCTACCAATGGCACCTTCTCTTCCTGGCAGAGAATGACCTCTCGCCTGGTTACCCATGGCCCTGTTACTCCCTTGGTTCCCAGCTCCATGCTTCAGACCAAAAAGACCCAGGTTTATATCAGCGACGAACTGGCCGCTCCCTTTGAGTGTTGGGAAAAGGTCGGTTATTAATCGATATAAAAAAGGCTGTTTTTTTGAACAGCCTTTTTTGTATTGTAATGTCTAAAACTTTTT
>JAFSBD010000215.1 GCA_017442025.1 Clostridia bacterium | reverse complement strand
TGCTCGATCATTTCGGGAATCATCCCGTTGGTCTGCTGCTCCACCCATAAATTCATCTGCTCGATCCCAAAGGAATTAAAGGGCGCTTTGAATACCTGGGAATGATAATATTCGGCATTATCCTGCAAAAATTTCTCCTTGACCTCAAAGCCCTTCAGATCCCGAATCCAGATGGAATTGCCCATCCGCAGGGTGGCTTTTTCATCATTTTGCAGAGCAATGCGCCAATTGCCGAGATAAGCATTGAGGTCGTCCATCGAATGACCGCCCAAAATATTCAGCATCTGTTCGGCAGTTTTTCCGCTTGCGCCGTTGGCGGTCATCGCCAGGGCCATGGAGATGGAAAGAGGCGAGATTAGTGTATTTTTACACCGCTCTTGTTTCGCCGCACGGCGGAAGATCTCGACCGAAAAATCCATCTGCGCCGCGATAAAGGTCTCATCAGGGGCTTTATCGGGCCAATCATCGTCATAAGAAACATCTTTGGTCAGTTCTGTAACCGCAAGAGGGGTCGGACTGATGGGTTCGGGCTCCGTTTGAGGCTCCGAAGGGGTTTGCGCAAGCTTGGTTGGACCAAGGGTGGTAAGGATTTCCTCCTCCGGCCGCTTGCAGCCGCTCATCATTCCGAGCAATAAGAAAGTCGAAAGGATCAAAGCAATCACACGCATCCATTTTTTCATGGTTCAAAACCTCCTTTTGCTAAGAATACGATTCAACAATGGAAAATGTTGCAGAATGATATAAAAATTCCCGGAAATTTTCCGGGAATTTTAATTATTTTTTAGTTTCGCAATAGATGCAGCGATAAATGCCCTTTTCCTGATCGGTCAGTTTAAAGATATGGGGCAGTTCCTGCTCGGTGGTGGTAATGCAGCGGGGATTCTTGCAGAAGATCACATCCTGCAGTTTTTCGGGCAGATCGATGGATTTCTTTTCCACCAAAACGCTATCGCGGATAATATCCACGGTGGCGTTGGGATCCACATACCCGATGATATCCATCTGCAGCTCGATCGCACCATCGACTTTAATAATGTCCTTACGACCCATCTTTTTGCTCTGAACATTCTGAATGATCGCAACAGGACAATCCAGCGCATCCAGCTTCAAAAGGCGGTAAAGCTTCATGCCCCGCCCTGCGGTGATATGGTCGATAACAATGCCGTTTTTAATGGAATCGATGTTCATGCTTTCACCTCCAGCAACTTGAGAATCAGCGCCATCCGCATATATTTGCCGTTGAGCACCTGCTCAAAATAGCAAGCGCGGGGATCGGCATCCACGCCAACGCTGATCTCATTGACGCGGGGCAGCGGATGAAGGATGCAAAGATCCTTTTTGGCATTTTCCAGCTTTTCGGGGGTGAGGATATAGCTATCCCGCAGGCGCAGGTAATCTTCTTCATTGAAGAACCGCTCCTGCTGAACGCGGGTCATATAGAGAATATCCAGCTCGGGCATCACGCTCTCCAGATCGGTGGTCTGAAGATATTCGATGCCCTGCTTTTCCAAAATATCCTTTTTGATATAGCTGGGCAGCTTCAGCTCATCGGGAGAGATCAGGATAAATCTAATCCCGGTATACCGCGCCATCGCCGCGATCAGCGAATGGACAGTGCGCCCGAATTTCAGATCGCCGCAAAAGCCGATGGTCAGTCCATCGAATTTTCCCTTCTTGCGCCAAATGGTCAGCAGGTCGGCCAAGGTCTGGGTGGGATGGTTATGGCCGCCGTCGCCCGCGTTGATAACAGGGATGGATGCGTTCATGGAAGCCACCAGCGGCGCACCCTCCTTGGGGTGGCGCATGGCGATAATATCGGCATAGCAGCTGATAACCTTGGCAGTATCGGCCACGCTCTCGCCCTTGGAGGCAGAGGAACTGGACGCGCTGGCCATGGAGATGACATTCCCGCCCAGCTCATACATTGCCGCCTCAAAACTCATTCTGGTGCGGGTAGAGGGCTCAAAGAAAAGGGTCGCTAATTTCTTATGACGGCAGACCTCCTGATATTTTGCGGGGTTTGCGATAATATCCTCGGCGGTAGCGATCAGCTCATCGATCTCCTCCACCGAAAGCTCTAAAATATCGATCAGACTTCTCATGCTTTTGCACCGTTTACAGCCAGATAGTTTTTGATCCGCTCCACATTCTCTGCGTTGGCTGCATCCTCTTCCAAATATTCGATAATATCATAGACATCCACAACCGAGTAGACGGGGAAACCAAACTCCTCTTCGATCTCCTGCATCGCGCCCTTTTCGCCCTGGCCCTTTTCCTTGCGGTCGACCATAACGAAAGTGGCTACCACCTTCGCACCCTTTAAGGTGGAAAGGTTTGCCATGCTTTCGCGGATGGCGGTTCCGGCGGTGATCACATCTTCAACAATGACGATCTCTTCCCCTTCGCCGGGAACATAGCCGACAAAGATACCGCCCTCACCATGGTCCTTGGCTTCCTTGCGGTTAAAGAAGAAGGGAACATCCAGCCCGTTCTTCGCCAAAGCGACCGAAGCAGAAACTGCGATGGAGATGCCTTTATAAGCAGGCCCATAAAGTACAGTCTTCTTATTGCCCACCTTCTCGAAATAGGCTTTGGCATAAAATTCGCCTAATTTCGCGATCTGTTCGCCGGTTTTGATCTCGCCGGCGTTGACGAAATAAGGGATCTTGCGGCCGCTCTTGGCGGTGAAATCGCCAAACTTCAAAACGCCCGCGCCCTTTAAGAATTCAATAAACTCTCTTTTATAACCTTCCATTTTTTGCCTCCTCAATCTACAAATTCTTCAACGCATCTGCGATAAGCCGCAACAGGATCCTCCGCTGCAGTAATGGGGCGGCCGACAACGATATAATCGGACCCAATCTTCTTGGCCTCGGCAGGGGTCATGACCCGCTTCTGATCGCCGATATCCCCATCCGCAAAGCGGACACCGGGGGTAACGGTAAGGAACTGCTTGCCGCAGGTCTCATGCACCTTGCCCGCCTCCAAAGGAGAGCAGACAACGCCATCCAGCCCCGCCTTGGCGGCATTGGAGGCATAATGCATCACCACCTGATCGATGGGCTCTTTGATCAGCAGATCCCGCTCCATCCGTTCCTGATCGGTGGAGGTCAGCTGGGTAACCGCGATCAGCAGGGGGCGGGTACCGTCGGGGCGGGTAAGCCCCTCCAGCGCCCCTTCCATCATGGAGATGGTGCCGGCGGCATGGAGGTTGGTCATATCCACATCCAGGCGGGAAAGAACCGCCATGGACTTTTTCACCGTATTGGGAATATCATGAAGCTTCAGATCCAAAAAGATCTTATGTCCGCGGGCTTTCAGCTCCCGCACAATCTCCGGCCCTTCGGCATAAAAAAGCTCCATGCCGATCTTCAAAAAGGGCTTACGCTCATAATTATTGAATAGATCCAGAAAATTAAGTGTTGCTTCCTTGCCGGCGAAATCGCAGGCAATAATAACGTCCTTACCCATTAATGCGCACCTCCGATAATATCTTCTAATTTTTCAATTTTATATTTTTCCATCACCCGCGGCAGATCCTCGATGATCTTTTTGCAGGCGAAGGGATCCCGCAGGTTGGCCGCACCCACCTCAACGGCGGTGGCACCTGCCAGCATCAATTCGATCACATCCTCTGCCGAGGAAACGCCGCCCATCCCAACGATAGGAATGTTCACCGCCTCATAGACCTGATAGATCATGCGGGTGGCCACCGGCAGGATGGCAGGGCCCGAAAATCCGCCCATCTTATTGGCGAGGATGGGCTTTTTCGTTTTCAGATCGATCCGCATCCCCAAAAGGGTGTTAATAAGGCTGATGCCATCCGCGCCCGCCTCTTCGCAGGCCTTGGCGATGGCAACGATATCGGTAACATTGGGGGTCAGCTTAATAATAATAGGCTTTTTAGTAACCTTGCGCACCTCCGCCACCACCGAAGCGGCCGCCTCGGGGTTGGTGCCGAAGCTCATCCCGCCGCCATGGACATTGGGGCAGGAGATATTGATTTCAAACCAAGCGATCTGCGGCTCGGCATCCAGCTTACGGACCGTCTCCCGATATTGCTCCAGAGAAAACCCGCTCACATTGGCCATGATGGGTCCATCAAAGCAGGCCTTGAGCTTGGGCAGCTCCTCTGAGAGAACCTTATCCACGCCGGGATTTTGCAGACCCACCGCATTGAGCATCCCCTCATAGCATTCGGCGATGCGGGGAGTGGGGTTGCCGAAGCGGAGCTCCATGGTTGTCCCCTTAAAAGAAAGGGAGCCTAAAAGGTTGATATCATAAAGTTCGGCAAATTCATAGCCGAACCCAAAGGTTCCGCTGGCGGGAATGATGGGGTTTTTCAGTTCCACCCCGCAGAGATTCACCGCTGTTTTCACCATATGATCTCCTCCCTTTCCAAAACAGGCCCATCCTTGCAGATGCGCTTATTGCCGTATTTGGTCTTGCAGGAGCAGCCCATGCAAGCGCCGAACCCGCAGCCCATCCGCTCTTCAAAGCTGAACTGACCCGATACTTCCACCGCCTTTTCGATGGCGCGGAACATCGGCTCAGGGCCGCAGGTATAAAAATAATCATAATCGAGGGCTTCCATCGCGGTGGTAACAAACCCTTTCACGCCTATGGATCCATCGGCAGTAGCAACGGTAACAGCCGCGCCTAAATCCTCAAACTCTTCTTTTAAGAAGACCTCTTCGGCGGTATTGAAGCCCAGCACCACCTGCACCTTTTTACCCGCGGCGATCAGTGCCTTGCAAAGGCCGTAAAGAGGCGGAACGCCAACACCCCCGCCGATCAGCAGAGGCGCATCACCGCATTTTTCGGTATTATAGCCGTTGCCAAGGCCCACCAGCAGATCCAAAGAACCGCTTTGCATCGCTGCCATCTGCTCGGTACCGCTCCCCACCACCTTATAGATGAGGGTGATGGTATTATCATCCCAATCGCAGATGGAGATGGGACGGCGCAGATATTTGCCCTCCAAAAGAATATTAACAAACTGCCCGGGGGCGGTGATGGCAGAGGTATCCCCCGCCAGCACCATCCGATAGACATCCTTGGCAATCTTCACATTGCTTTTAATTTCGTAAATTCCTTGTTTCATATCAAACCTCAAGGTGGCAAGGCGAATCCAAACCTTGTCTTAAAAAGGGCGGTTCCCTTGCTCACACTTTATAAAATAATCAACAACCATCCGCTCTTTTTAAGATCTTTGACCCCAAAGGGCGCAAAGTTCGAGGGATTTTTGTTCTTCTTTTCTGCAGATTGGCCGGCGCCAATCAAAGGAAAAAGGGCGAAAAGCACCGAACTTTGCCCCTTTGGGGCAGGTTCGGATTTGCTTTGCCACCTTTATGCATCGATTGTGCTGATGCAGAGGGTGGTCTCCTCCAAAACATCCAGCAATACCCCAACGGTATCGAGGGAGGTAAAGAGG
>JAFSBD010000214.1 GCA_017442025.1 Clostridia bacterium | reverse complement strand
TGCAGATCCCTTCGACTGCACCATGCCCTGGGCCTGCGAATGCGGCCATGAGATCGAAGGAAACCTCGATCATGATTTCGAAAACGGCGAATGGGATTATGACGGTTTCGGCCATTGGAAAGTCTGCGCCGATTGCGGTGTAACTTCCGAGAAGTTTGATCATGTAGAGCCGGAAGATGATTTTGATTGTACCACCGCTCTGGCCTGCGAATGCGGTTATGTTTATGTTCCCGCAAACGATGCCCATGATTTCAGCGCAATGCCTGAACACGACGGTGAGGAAGGCGCGAATGCCGGCCACTACTACTATTGCTCCAGAGGCGATTGCTGGGGTGAGAAATATGAGGCTTGCTCCTTTACTGCTACCGTTGTCCCCGAAACCTGTATTGAAGACGGTTATACCGCCTATCGTTGCACCAAGTGCCACTACGGCTATACCGATCACTTCGTTCCCGCCCACGGGAACCATACCGGTATCGTCCTGCAGTATAAGGCACCTTCCAGCGATGCAAACGGTGCTCAGGGTATCGTCGTGAAGTATTGTACCGGCGGTAACCATGTTCTGGAAGAGATCAAGGACGTTCCTGCCGGCCATCCCTTCCCCGATGTGCAGAACCCCAACGAATGGTATTATGATGCGGCCGTCTTCTGCAAGTCCTTTGATATCTTCAAGGGCGATGAAAACGGCAACATGAACTTTGCAAGCCCCATCACCAGAGGTGAGCTGGTAACTGCTTTGGGTCGAATCATCGCTCCCGATGTGGAAACCAAGATGTCTGCCGCAGAGTTCGATGCTTACCTTGCAGCTCAGGGCTCCAAGGTAACCGGCATGGCTTCCGGCGGTACCAACCTGTCCGATGTCAGCGGCACCTTCTATGAGAGATATGCAAAGCTGTTTGCCAAGTGGGGCATCGTCCTCGGATATGAGGATGGCTCCTTCCGCGGCGGCAACAATATTACCCGCGAAGAAATGGCAACTCTGCTCTATCGCTTCACCGAAGCATACTGCGGAACCACCAACGTCTCCTTCGGCGCTCCCGCTGCAGGATTCAGCGATGCTTCCACCATCTCCGGTTGGGCTGTTCCCTATGCAAACTGGGCAGGCCAGGTAGGCTTGTTCCGCGGCGATGAGAACGGAAACTTCAATCCGAAGAATAACGCCAGCCGTGCGGAGATCGCAGTTGTATGCTATCGTATGCTGCCTGTTCTGATGAACATCGAGATCATCTGAGATCCGATCAAGCAGATCATTAAATGAAAACAGCCACCCGAGAAAGATTCCTTTCTCGGGTGGCTTTCTTATGGGAAAACGATGCTTCAAAAAATTCTTTACTTCCATGCACCGCGCGACCCAAATGAATTGGGTCAACACGCAAGGTGGAGATAAAGTACAATTAAATTGTACGGTTAACTTTCTGAGATGCTTATGGAACACAAATGAATTGTGTTGAAACAATTAGTACAATTAAATTGTACTCGCACAATTTGGCGCAGGTGGTCTTGGCCCAAATGAATTGGTACGGGAACATCCAGGGATAAGACAGTACAATTAAATTGTACTCTTGGCTAAAAATGAGAGGGTGTCAAAATCGGTGTAGCATAGTAGAAACCATAGCCCGGCCAAAATGGATGCGGATTTCGTCGAACGGATAGATCAAAAAGAGGGTGTCAAAATCGATGCAGACCGACAAATAGGAAAGCCACCCCTTGCGGGGTGGCTTAAATTATGATCAAAACTTTAAAGCGGTCAAACGGGATGCAGGTTTCGCTAAAGCAGATCGTATGGTAGGGTTCCGAGACCGCCCAAAATGGATGCGGATTTCGTCGAACGGATCCCTGCTAAGTGGAGAAAAATTAGAGGACGTCAAAATCGATTCAAAACGACAAATAGGAAAGCCACCCCTTGCGGGGTGGCTTAAATTATGATCAAAACTTTAAAGCGGTCAAACGGGATGCAAGTTGCGCCAAAGCAGATAGTATGGCAGGGTTCCGAGACCGCCCAAAATGGATGCGGATTTCGTCGAACGGACCCCGCCGAAAGGAGAAAAAATCAGAGGGCGTCAAAATCGATGCAGACCGACAAATAAGAAAGCCACCCCCTGCGGGGTGGCTTAAATTATGATCAAAACTTTAAAGCGGTCAAATGGGATGCAGGTTTCGCCGAGCCGATCCCGAAGGTGTATGTCGATACTCCGAGCGGTCGGATCGGCGGAAGATGCGCCCATTTCAGCGCTTTAATACTTAGCTACTATTGCTTGCATTTGATCTTGCTTCTCTTCCATTTCCTTCACCAACTTGAATTGGGTATGCGCCCGATCCAGATTATGCTCGGGATAGGCGGTCTTAAAATAAACATCGCCGTTTAAGTAGTCGGCCAGGAAGCGGATGCCGCATTCCAGCGTCATCATCCATGCGCCGGTAGGCAGAAGATCCTTTTCGGTGGGGGAAAGGACGTTGTTGCACCCTTCCAAAAAGCCTTTGGTATAGGCCTCGAAAAGCTCCAGATCCATCTGCACCTTATCGAGATCCTTTTCGTCCTCGGCGGCAGTGGATGCGCCGAACCGAATGGAATCGCCGAAATCAAAGATCGCCTGACCGGGCATAATGGTATCCAGGTCAATAACACAAACGCCGTCGCCGGTCTCAGGATCCAGCAAAACATTATTCAGCTTGGTATCGTTATGGGTAACCCGCAGAGGGAGCACGCCCTGGGCCTGCAGATCCATCACAAGAGCTGCATCCTTTTCCCGCGCCAATGCGAATTCGATTTCTTCCTGCACCGATGCGGCTCTTCCCGCGGCATCCTTTTCGATCGCCTCATGGAGCTGCTTGAAGCGGCTGGGAGTATCGTGGAAATGGGGAATGGTCTCAAAAAGGGTGTCGGCAGGATAATCGTTGAGCAACGCCTGGAAATGGCCAAAGGCTTTGCCGCTGGCGTAGAAATCGTGGGGGGTGCGGGCGGCGTTGAGGGCCATCAGGTCATGCTGGAAACGGTAGGCGCGCCAGGCACCTTCCTCCCCATCATAATAGAGCTTGCCGTCGCGGGTCTGGATAAAGGTCAGGGTCTCCCGATTGGGATCGCCGCCTTGCTCCACCAATCTCTTTTTGAGAAATTCGGTAACGTTAAAGACATTCTCCATCAGCCCCTGGGGGTTGGTGAAAACATAGGTGTTGATCTTTTGCAGAATATACTGGGAGCCTTTATCGGTTTCCAGCAAAAGAGTCTCATTGATATGGCCGCTGCCAAAGGGTTTGGAGGCCACCACCTTGCCGTCGAAGGCAAAGGCCTCGGTTACTTTTAAAAGATGGTCGGTCATCTCGGTTTATTCCTCCCAGAGTTTTTCGGGATATTTGCCGGAATCCTTCAGGCTTTGGATGCCTGCTTCAACGGCCGGCTTATCCTCTTTATAGGTTACGCCGAACCACTTATCTTCGCTGCGCATCACCTTAACGGTTGCGGCCTTCTCCTGCAACAGTTCGTCTACAACGATAGGCAGGAAGAATTCGCCCTTGAGGGGATTCTCTTTCACGGTCTTTTTCAGGAATTCGGGGAACTTACGCTCCAAAGCGCGCAGATAGGCCAAGGGGAAGCCCCACATATTCATGGAAACGGTAGCGGTGTTGGAAACGGGGGTGAAGGTCTCGCCGCCGTCCTCGGAGAAATGAGCCTGACCGTCGATCTTTTGAATCATGGTGCGCTCATCGATCTTCTGGAGATAGCCGTCCTCGCTGACCCGGCAGACGCCGCGGGCAACATGGCCGTTATCGGTGAGGGTGTTTTCCAGAATATAGCCCACCATGGAGATGCTCATGGGATCGGTCTCCTCGGTGTTCTTCAAAAAGTCGTAGAGTTTAACAAAAGCATCCCGACCGTAGAAATCGTCGGCATTGATCACAGCGAAGGGTGCGTCCAAAAATTCCTTGCAGCAGAGAATGGCGTGGCCGGTGCCCCAGGGCTTCACCCGTTCGGCAGGAATTTCAATCAAGCCTTCGGGGATCTTGTTCATCTCCTGATAGGCGTAGTGGACTTCGGCGATCTTCTCGATGCGGTTGCCGATGACCTCCTTGAAATCCTTGGCGATCTGGTCTTTAATAACAAAGACAAACTTTTTAAAGCCTGCTTTCATAGCATCGTAGATGGAATAGTCCATAATAATATGGCCCTGGGGATCCACCGGATCGATCTGCTTTAAGCCACCGTAGCGGCTGCCCATCCCTGCGGCCATGATCACTAAAATCGGTTCACTCATTGAAAAGTTCCTCCTGAATTGGTTTTCTTCCTTATATTATATATAAGCAATTGTATTATACCATCCTTTTCTTGATATGTAAAGGCAGGAAAAGTACAAAAATGGTTTTGAAACTATATTTTGGGCAAAAATTACGCAAAAATACCATAAATTGTGGTTTGTGCAGAATGACAGAAATTTGCGAAAAAACTTTGTAAAAAAAGTAGATTTTTTTTGAAAAAAGACTTGAAATTCCCGGATGAGTGTGTTATGATATTCGAGCATGACTGTGGAATGCGATGATGCGGGAGGTGGCCATAGCGCCGATTTTTCCCCGGCGTTTATGGGGAATTTCCGCGGAGCAGCTCGGCTTAAAGTCGGGCGACATATCAGAGGAAAGCAAAGAAAGCCGTTCCTTGGAACTGCGCAGATTGGCTGCGTAAGCCGCTTTTCGGATGGCGACTTTGTTCGGGCTTGATGCCCGGTTTATTTTAGCCCCTCGGTGAAACACCCGGGTGTGTGTTAAAGAATTTTCCGTTAAAGTCGCGAAAATCCAGAAGGTCAAATTTTAAAAGGAGGCAAACAAGAAATGGCTGAAAAAATCAGAATCAGAATCAAGGGCTACGATTCCACCCTGGTGGATCAGGCTGCTCAGAAGATCCTGGAGACCGCCCAGAGAACCGGCGCGGTTGTATCCGGTCCGATCCCTCTCCCCACCAAGAAAGAGGTCGTTACCATTCTGCGCGCTGTTCATAAGTATAAGGATAGCCGCGAGCAGTTTGAGCGTCGCACCCATAAGCGTCTGATCGACATTGTGAAGCCCGCAGCGAAAACTGCTGAGGCTCTGGCAAGTGTAGAACTTCCTGCCGGCGTTGAGCTTGAGATCAAGCTGTAAGCAACCGGGAAGAAGGTCATGTTGGTGCAAACCAACCAATAACCAAATGGAGGTAAGTTAAATGAAGAAAGGTATTATCGGTAAGAAAATCGGAATGACCCAGGTCTTCGACGAGATGGGTACCGTCATTCCGGTAACAGTCATCCAGGCAGGTCCCTGCACAGTTGTTCAGAAGAAGACCGTTGAGAACGACGGTTATTCCTCTCTGCAGCTGGGTTATCAGGATCTGGCCGAAAAGAAAGTCACCAAGCCTATGAAGGGTCACTTTGATAAGGCCGGTGTGGCTTACAAGAAAGTTCTGAAAGAGTTCCGCCTCGAAGATGCGGAAAACTACAATGTCGGTGATGTCATCACCGCAGACGCTTTTGAGATCGGCAGCTGCGTTGATGTAACCGGTATCTCCAAGGGTAAGGGCTTCGCCGGTACCATCAAGAGATACCATGGCCAGCGTTCCGGTCCTATGACCCACGGTTCCGGCCCCATCCATCGCCACGCCGGCTCCATGGGCGCCTGCTCTTCTCCTTCCCGTATTTATAAAGGAAAGAAGATGCCCGGCCACATGGGTGCTGTTCAGGTAACAGTCCAGAATCTCGACGTAGTAAAGGTCGACGTTGAGAACAATCTTTTGGTGGTTAAGGGTGCGATCCCCGGCCCGAAGGGCTCGATCGTAACCGTTAAGAACACCGTTAAAAATGGTT
>JAFSBD010000213.1 GCA_017442025.1 Clostridia bacterium | reverse complement strand
GCCTTTTGCCCCTCCCTCATAGGATAAAGCAAATAAGCGATAAGGAGGGAAAGACATATGTGCGGTTGTTTTAACGATCTGTTTGAGAACAATAGCTGCTGGCTGCTGATCTTGGTAGTGATCCTGTTCTGGTGCTGCTGCAACGACTAAAAATCGGTAAAAATGGCGCCTTTCTCGTCGTTTCGCCCTCGCCGTATCGGTATACGCCTTCAGGCGAAGCCAACAAGAAATGCATCCATTTTTCCTCGATTTTTTCAAGTCAAAAATAGGAGAAAAGGGTCTCCCCGCACGGGAGATCCTTTCTCTTTTTATTCTTCAAACAGTTTTACCTGATTATCGGGCAGGTCCTGCTGGCGGAGCAGGTGGCCGACCGCAGGGATATTCTTGGTGCGGTAATAGGAAACGTTGGTCAGGCCAACTGCCGCAACGGTGGTGGCTTCCTGCAGGGTATGCTTGCCCTTTTGGGTCATAACATTGACGCCCTGGGTGGATTTGGTGGTCTTGGAGGGGATCAACGCCGAATGGACGACCAAGCCCTTCTGATTATCCGAGACGAGCAGAAGGTCGCACTCTTCCTGCAGCTGCAGGATTTCAGCGAGGGGTGCTTTATCGCTATAGGCATTGATCAGGCGGCGGCGGTTGCTCACCGTCTTATAAGATGCCAGAGGCACCTTGGCCGCCTTGCCGTTTTCAAAGAAGAAGAGCATATCGCCGGTATAATTCTCGGTTACCGCCATGGCGACTACCGTTTCATCCTGCTCCATCTCCAATTTGGCGGGCAGGTAATCGCCCAGCAGGCTGGCCTTGGTATCTTCAAAATCATAGCCCTTGGCCTTATAGGCGTTTTGCTTGGAGGTGAAGAAGATCAGCTCCGCTTTGTTGGTGGATTCCACCGCGCGGCGCAAGGCATCGCCGTCCTTATATTTCTGGGCGCTGTTCATCCGCAGGGATTGGGGCGTGATCTTTTTGAAATAGCCCTCCTTGGAGAGGAAATAGGTAACGGGATAATCTTCAATATTATCATTCTCATCGATCTCGGGCATCTGATCCTCATAGACCAGCTCGGTCTTGCGGGGGGAGGCATAAAGCTTTTTGGCCCGCTTGAGATCGCTCTCGATCAGCCGATGCACCTTGGTGCGGCTCTTGAGGATGCTTTCCAGCTCGGCAATCTCTTTTTCCAGATTGGCAATATCCTCCAGGCGGTTGAGAATGTATTCCTTATTTAAATGGCGCAACTTGATGTTGGCGATATATTCCGCCTGGATCTCATCCACGCCGAAGCCGATCATCAGGTTGGGAACCACCTCTTCATCCCGCTCGGTATCCTTCACGATCTGCACCGCCTTATCGATATCCAGCAGGATCTTCTTAAGGCCCTGGAGCAGGTGCAGTTTTTCCTTGGCTTTGGTGAGGGAGTAATAGGTGCGCCGCTTGATGCATTCGGTGCGGAAGGCCACCCATTCCTCGATCAGCGCCCGCACGCCCAGAACCTGGGGGGTGCCGCCGATCAAAACGTTGAAGTTGGCGCCGAAGCTATCCTCCAGCGGGGTCATTTTAAAGAGCTTGGCCATCACCTTTTCGGCATCGCTCCCTCGCTTGAGCTCGATGGAGATGCGCATACCGGTTTTATCCGACATATCCTTCACATCGCTCAGCTCCCGCAGCTTGCCCGCCTTATAGATCTCGATGATCTTATCGATGATCGCCTCCACGGTGGTGGTATAGGGGATTTCGGTGATGGTGATGAGATTGCCCTTGGGCTCGATCTCATATTTTGCCCGCACGCGAATGGAGCCGCGGCCGGTTTCATAAACCTCTTTGATCTGGCTTTGATTGACCAGCAGCATGCCGCCGGTGGAAAAATCCGGGCCGGGCATGGTCTGCTCGATGGGGTGATCGGGATTTTCCATCAGGGCGATAACCGTATCGCAGACCTCGCCCAGATTGAAGGAACAGATATTGGATGCCATACCCACCGCAATACCCTGGTTGGGGGTGGTGAGGATGGTGGGGAAGGAGACCGGCAGCAGGGTCGGTTCGGTGGTGGAATTATCGTAGTTGGGGATAAAATCCACCGTATCCTTATCGATATCATCAAACATCTCTTTGCAGATGGGGGCAAGCTTGGCCTCGGTATAGCGGGAGGCCGCATAGGCCATATCGCGGGAATAGACCTTACCGAAGTTGCCCTTGGACTCCACAAACGGCAGGGGCAACGCTTCGTTGCCGCGGGAGAGGCGGACCATTGTTTCGTAGATGGCACCGTCGCCGTGGGGATTGAGCTTCATGGTGGAGCCGACGATGTTGGCGCTCTTCACCAGCCCGCCGTTTAAAAGCCCCATCTTATACATGGTATAGAGCAGCTTGCGGTGAGCGGGCTTCAGCCCATCGATCTCGGGGATGGCGCGGGAGAGGATGACGCTCATGGCATAGGGCATATAGTTGGTCTCTAAGGTCTCCACAACCCCCCGCAGGATCGGGTCTTTTTCAATATATACTTTTTCGGTTTGTTTTTTACTTTTTTTCATAAATTTCTCCCACCTATCAGGAAAGATCTAAGTCATCGAGATAAAGATGGCCGTTGGCGGCAATATAGTCCTTGCGGCCGGCCAGATTGTCGCCCAAAAGGATATCGAAGATCTCGGCGGTGCGCTCCACATCCGAGGGGATCACCTTGATCAGGCGGCGGGTTTCGGGGTTCATGGTGGTTTGCCACATCATGTCCGGCTCGTTTTCGCCCAAGCCCTTGCTCCGCATGATCTTAACCTTGCGGCCTTCCAGCTTTTGAAGGATCTCTTCCTTTTCCTTTTCGGTATAGGCAAAATAGGTTTGCTTTTTGGTATTGTCGGTGATCTCAAAGAGGGGAGATTCCGCGATATAAACATACCCTTCCTCGATGAGGGTGGGGGTGAGGCGATAGAGCATGGTGAGGATGAGGGTGCGGATCTGGAAACCGTCCACATCCGCATCGGT
>JAFSBD010000212.1 GCA_017442025.1 Clostridia bacterium | reverse complement strand
TCCATTCCCGCCTTTTGGAGCGTTCTGCCCATCTCTCCGCTGATTTAGGCGGCGGTTCCATCACCGCCCTGCCCATCATTGAAACCTTAGCGGGGGATATCTCCGCCTACATTCCCACCAACGTCATCTCCATTACCGACGGTCAGATCTTTTTGGAAAACGAACTGTTCCATCAGGGTCAGCGGCCGGCGATCAACGTTGGTCTTTCGGTCTCCCGCGTGGGTAGCGCGGCCCAAACCAAGCTGATGAAGCAAATGACTTCCAATCTGCGGACCCGCCTTGCCCAATACCGCGAGCTGGCCGATTTCACCCAATTGGGTACCGATATCGATGAAAATACCAAGCGCACCCTCCATTCCGGCGCGTTGCTGATGGAGGCGCTGAAGCAAAACCGCTATCATCCCTTGGAGGATTGGAAGCAGGCCCTGCTCTTCTTTGCAGTAACCAACGGTTATGCCGATAAACTGACCTTAAAGGAAATGGCCCGTTTTGAGGAGCAGTTGATTCTTTATTTTGAAGAAAACTGCGCGGAAATTGTCGACCGCCTGAAGACCGGTGCCAAGGCAGAGCCCGCCCTCTTGGATGAGATCCGCCAAGGCATCTCCGCCTATCTTGCGAGGGCCTGACCATGGCGGCAATTCAAACCTTAAAGAAACAATTGCGGGGCATTCGCTCCACCCAAAAGCTGACCAAGGCAATGAAGACCGTCTCCACCGTCAAGTTTTCCAAGCTCAATACCCAATTTAGCGATTATGCCTTTTTCGGCGAGCAGTGCATGGCCCTTTATGCCGGCCACGCCCGCACCCTTTCGGCCACCTTCCCCGCCGCCGACCCCCATGCGCCTGCGGCGGTGCTGGTATTATCCTCCAATAAGGGCTTATGCGGCAATTTCAACAGCGAGATCTTGAATTTTGCCCTGGAGCAGTTGGCAACCCTTTCCGATTATCGGTTGGTTGCCTGCGGCAAAAAGGCCATCGGCTATTTCAATCGGCGGCAGATCCCCATCGAAAAGGAATGGCTCTTTGAGGATATTCCCTCTTTTGAGGATAGCGTTGCCTTGCTGGAGGAACTGCTTTCCTGGCGGCAGGAGGGCAAGATCTCCCGCATCCTTATTGTTTATCCCCGCTACGATCACATGATGCAGCAGACCCCCACCCTGCGGGAACTTTTCGAAACCGAAGAAGCGGCGGAAGAATGGGACGCCCTGCTGCTCCCCGATCGGCAGACCATTCTGGGCAATACCTCCAAAACCATCCTGCGGGCGTTATTCTATCGGCTGATTTTAGAATCGGCGTTGGGTGCCCAGGCGGCAACCATGATGACCATGCGCTCCGCCTATGATACCGCCACCGAATATTGCAGCAAGCTGGAAGGGCAGATCAACCGCCTGCGGCAAAGCGCCGTTACTGCCGACGTTTTGGAAACGGCAAGCGAGCGGGAATAATTTTTTAAATTTTTACCACCAATCTCCAAAGGAGGAAATCAAATGGCAAAAGGATCTTTGGGCATGGTTCTTCGTATCACCGGCCCGGTCGTTGATATTTTATTTGAAAACACCGACCTGCCCGATATCTTTCATGCAGTTACCATCGACCATAACGGCGAGACCTATATTTTAGAGGTGCTTCAGCACCTGGGCAACGGCGAGGTGCGGTGCATCTCCATGCTCCCCACCGACGGTCTTTCCCGCGGGCTCACCGCCATCGATACCGGCGCGCCCATCACCGTTAGCGTTGGGGAAGAGACCTTGGGCCGGATGGTCAACGTTCTGGGCGAACCCATCGACCGCAAAGAGCCCATTGAGGCCCGCCTCAAATGGCCCATCCACCATCCCGCTCCCCGCTTTGCCGATATTGTTGCATCGGAGGAGATCTTGGAAACGGGCATCAAGGTCATCGACCT
>JAFSBD010000211.1 GCA_017442025.1 Clostridia bacterium | reverse complement strand
CGAATTAAAAGAAAAAATCGCCACCTATGAGGATGTTCTTTCCAATAGCGGGTCCTACCAAAGCGCGGCCTCAAGCATTGATGAAGCAATCTACAGCAACATTGTCGATATTGCCGCTCTTGCCCATGAAGGCGGAATGGATGCTTTTAATAAGGCGGATTCCCTTGTCGTTGAGATTATGAAGAAAAAGATCGCTTCAGGTGATTTGGTGCACTACGATTCCGTTTTAAATGACCTGCGCGGACAATTAAAGGCACTGAATACCTCTTCCGGCGATAGCGTAAATACGATAAAATCTCCTGAAAGCGGTTATTTTTCCTTTGGCACCGATGGATTGGAGAATCGCTATACCCTTGATGCTCTTGAAGACTTATCGGTCGAAAACTTTGAGGATACAGCCAAATGGACGGATGATGCGGCGGCAGATAACGAAATTCTGGGTAAATTGGTCTATGATAATAACTGGTCGGTAGCAATGAAATTGGATACGGATGATGTTTCTAAATTAGAGGCGGGGGATACGGTATATATTCGCATTCCTTCGTTTGGAAATGACCGCATTAAATGCACGGTTACCGAGCTTCGAAAAAGCGGAAAAGAAACGTTGCTTATTCTAACATCTTCGATTATCAGTGAAAATATTTTGACGCTTCGCCAAGAGGATATCAGCTTGATCGTTAAGACTTATAACGGCATTCAGGTGCGTCAGAGCGCTCTGCGTAAAGTAGATGGGGAAGATGGCGTATTTGTTAAGGTTGGTCTCTTGCTAAAATATAAGAATGTAAATATTCTTTATAATGACGGTGCCAATGCCATCATCGAATATGATGCGGCTGCAACCGGTGGGTTACGGTTATACGACCAGGTTGTCTATAAAGGTTCTAACCTTTACAGCGGAAAGGCGGTTTCCGATGGATAAAACAGCGATTAAGAGTAATATCGAACGCATTTTTGCTCAATTAAACGGTTCTTCGGCGGAGTTAATCGCTGTCACCAAAACCCGAACAGTGGATGAGATCAATTATGCAATCGACTGTGGTGTTCGTCATATTGGCGAGAACCGTGTTCAGGAACTGCTTTCAAAGTATGATGCGCTTCATAAAGAAGGACTTACCATTCATTTGATTGGTCGTTTGCAGACGAATAAAGTGAAATATATCATCGATAAAGTGGACTTGATTCATTCGGTGGATTCGGTGCGCCTTGCGGAGGAGATCTCCAAACGCGCGGAGCGCATCGGCAAAGTTCAGCGAATCCTGGTTGAAGTAAATTTAGGGGAAGAGGAATCAAAAGGGGGCATTTCCGCGGAAGATCTACCTGGTTTTTTAGATGAAATTTCTTCTTATCCCGGTATTGCGGTCTGCGGTCTGATGTGCATTCCGCCAATTGCAACAGAATCAAACGGTAATTTCAAATATTTTTTAAAATTGAAGCAATTGTCAGTTGACATAAAGGCTAAAAAGTTAGATAATATTGATATGAGTATTCTCTCGATGGGGATGTCCGGCGATTATGAAGATGCGATTCGCGCCGGCAGTACATTTATCCGCGTTGGGCGCGGCATATTTGGCCCACGAAATTGAATGGAGGTATAGTGATATGGGTAATTGGGAAAAATTCAAGCAGGTTATTGGTATTCCCGATGATAGTGATATTATCGGCGGGGACGATGCGAGCGAGGATATTACTGAAACTGCTCCGATTCGCGAATCTGCGGCATCGGTGAAAAAAGAAAGTACTCGCACTCCTGCGGCAAGACCTTCTGTTTCTGCCGCAAGAAGTCAGGTAAATATGGTTATTATCCGGTCCAGTGATTATGGCGATGCCCGAACAGTTGCAGATCATATTTTGGCCAATCGCGCTGTTTTACTGAATCTTGAAAATTGCAATAAAGAAATGGCGCAGCGCATTTTAGACTTTTTGAGCGGTGTTGTTTATGCCCAAGGCGGGGATCTGCAACGTGTTGCTCATAGTACATACGCGGTTACACCTCGCAATGTTGGTTTGCAGGGTGAACTTTCGGATGATATGAGAGAAGAGGAGTTTTAAATTTGATCCCACTTTTGATCCTTATTCTAAATCAAATTATTACTCTTTATGCCGCTATTGTGTTGATTTATTGTCTGTGCAGTTGGTTTATTCGCGATAACAGCAATAGATTTATGCAAATTCTTGCGATGATTTCGGAACCACCGTTGATTCCCATTCGTAGGTTTTTGTGGAGATTTGAATTCTTTCGTAATTCGCCGGTGGATTTTTCTCCCTTGGTTTTGTTTCTGCTGCTGCGGGGGCTTTTGAGCTTATTGGCGCAGATTCCCGGTTGGTTGAGCTGATGGAACAGCCTTTTTTCAACGGAAAGATCGAAGACCTGATTCGGCGTGAAGCCAAAGGGGAATCGATGGTCTTTTCCTGGTTTTTAACAGGGGAGGAGGCTGTCTTGGCCCAAAACATCTGCAAAAAAGCGGGAGCTCCTCATTTTTTATATGGCGGATATGATGGCGCGGAGCGGAAAATGCTTGCAGTTTCGCAAATGGATCGGGAACTATTAAGGCAATGTTTCCCGTTTTCTCTTTTGAAGCTTGAAGGTGCGGATCTTTCCGGGATCTCAAACCGCGATGTTTTAGGTGCGCTGATGTCCACCGGCATCCGCCGCGAGATGCTGGGGGATATTATTGCCCGCGAAGGTCTGGTTCTGGTATTTGTTGCAGAGCAGATTAGGAATTTTTTGATTCAGAATGTGGAATCTGTCGGCAGGCAGAAGGTGCATTTTATTGAGGCTCCGTTATCTTTTGAAATCCCGGAGCCTCGCTTTGAATTTATTCGGCTTACTGCCGCTTCTCTTCGTGCAGATGCGGTTATAGGCGGCTTGATTCATTGCTCGAGGGAGCAGGCAAGCCGTCTGATTGATGAAAAATTGGTTTCGCTAAACCATGTATTACTTAGCAAAAAAACAAAAGAAGTTCATGCGGGCGATTGCATTGTTGTCCGTGGGTTCGGTAAATGGATCGTTGATGAATGCGGGGATTTAAGTAAAAAAGGCAGGGCTATTTTGCTCTGCAGAAAGTATATTTAGGAGGATTATCAAGATGTTGAAGCCCGAAGCAATCCGTAATAAAGAATTTGAGCAGAGCGTGCTCGGCGGTTATCGCCGCGATGAGGTTGATGCCTTTTTGGATGAGGTTGAGGCCGATTATCAAAAATTATACAACGATAACGCGGACTTGGTTGAAAAATTAAAGGCTTGCGTTTCCAAGATCGAAGTTTATCAAAAGGATGAAGAGTTTTTAAAAACAGCTATTATCAATGCTCAGCGTTTGAATGAAACAACTCTTAAGGAAATTGAACTCCGCGAAAAGGAAGTGGAGGTTGCTTCCAAAGAAAAAGCGGCCGCCATTATTTCTGAGGCAGAAGCAAAGGCTGCTGAGATCCTGAAAAATGCAGAAATCGAATCGGCGGATGCCATTCGCGCTGCTCGGGAAAAATGCCGCGCTGAGATTGAAAGCGAGCAGAAAAAGTCTGCTGAAGCGATTGCAACCATTCATGCTGATACTGAGGCGGAACAAAATAAATTGGACTATCTGCGCGGTCAGGTTTCAGAGTTTAAAAATACCATTATTGAACTTTATAAGGCGCACTTGACTTCTATTTCCAAATTACCTGAATTTAAAGCCGAGGCAGCTCCTGCCGAACCGGCAAAAGAAGAGGTTGTTGAGCCCGAGAAACAAGTGGTTAAAGAAGAGCCTATCGTTGAAGAACCGGTTGTTGAAGAAAAAGTTGAAGAGATTGTTGAAGAGCCGGTGAAGAGCGAGAATACTGTCGAATTCAAGATTAGTGAAAAAGCTGAAAAGAAAGAAGCGGAAAAAGATGAAAATCGGTATTCTGCAAAGCAGATCCGCTTTGAAAATTTAAAATTTGGCGTTGATTATGATATCAACAAAGATGAATAAGGAGCATTGGGTTGAGTTATTTTAAGCGGTATTATTGGATCGTGTTGTCGGCGGTTCTTATCGGTCTTGATCAGTTGACTAAATATTTGGTTAATGCGTATATTCCGCAAAATGATGCGATTTCGGTGATCCCTGATTTCTTTTCTCTTGCCCATGTGCGCAACCGTGGTGCCGCTTTTGGAATGCTGAAGGAGCATCGTTGGATATTTTTGGTATTTACAACGGTTGTTCTTGTTGTTGCTTTTATCATTATGTTTTCCGGGAAAATCAAAAACCATTGGGGTATTTGGGCGGTTTCTTTGGTCGTTTCCGGCGGAATCGGCAATATGATCGACCGCATTTTCCTTGGAGAGGTTGTGGACTTTTTTGCCTTCAATTTCTGGGGATATGAGTTTGCTGTTTTCAATGTGGCGGATATTTTTGTCTGCTGTGGTGTTGGAATATTAGCATTTTATATTTTATTTTCCAAGGATTTTGATTCCCCTCGCAAAAATGAGGAGCCCGAAGATGAATCGCTTTGAATTTAAGGCTGATCGGGAAGGGGCACGTCTGGATTCCTATATTGCGGAAAAGTTAAGCGAATTTTCCCGTTCCCGTATAGAGCAATTAATCAAGAGTGGCGATATAACTGTTAACGGGAAAAAGCAATCAAAAAGTTATCGCTTGCGCGAAGGAGATTTGATAATCGCTGAAATTCCCCCTTTGGAAGATCCTGTTCCTCAGCCTTGCGCGATGGAATTAGATGTTGTCTATGAGGATCGGCATCTTTTGGTTGTAAATAAACCAAAGGGATTGGTGGTTCATCCCGCGCCCGGTCATAGCGGAGATACTCTTGTGAACGGTTTG
>JAFSBD010000210.1 GCA_017442025.1 Clostridia bacterium | reverse complement strand
GTCGGCGCAGAATAATGCGTGATGAGGCCAACATCATGAAGGCGATAAGTCTTCTGGCTTTATTTTGAAATGACGAGACTTATCTGTTTTTTGGCAGATAAGTCTCTTTTTATTTCCTTTGCATATTTGGGCAGACTATTCAATATGGTTTAAGAAAACGAAATGGAGGATAAGAATGAAGGAATATTTATCGCGTGTTGGTGATGTATTGGCGGCGCAAAATTCATCGGCCGAAGGTCTCTCTTCCGCCGAAGCCGGTGCGCGGCTGGAAAAATATGGCCCCAATAAGCTTGCGGAAGGCAAGAAAACCCCGCTGATCGTTCGTTTTTTAAAAGAACTTTCCGACCCGATGATTCTGGTTTTGATCGCCGCGGCAGTCATCTCTGCCATAACGGCTGTCCTTGAAGGGGGCGAGTCCTTCGCGGATGTTATCATCATTCTGGCGGTTGTGATCATTAACTCGGTTTTGGGTGTTTTTCAGGAGAGTAAAGCCGAAAAAGCCATTGAAGCTTTGAAGGAAATTACTGCCGCAACCTCTAAGGTTCTGCGGGATGGTCATATCCGCTCTGTGCGTAGCGAGGAGCTGGTCCCCGGCGATGTTATTTTGCTGGAGGCGGGGGACTCGGTGCCTGCGGATGCGCGTATTATCGAAAATGCAAGCATGAAGGTAGAAGAGGCGGCCCTGACCGGTGAATCGGTCCCTGTCAATAAGACTGCCGATGTTTTGGCGTTGGGGGATCAAAAGGATGTCCCCCTGGGCGACCGCATTAATATGGTCTATATGGGTAGTACCGTTGTTTACGGCCGCGGTATGGCGGTTGTGACAGGAACGGGAATGAATACCGAAATGGGTAAGATCGCCGATGCGCTTACCCAGTCCAAAGACGACGCCACCCCATTGCAGATCAAATTGAATCAGTTGAGCAAGATCCTGAGCTTTTTGGTGCTGGGGATCTGCGCGGTGATCTTTGCCATCAACCTTTTCCGCGCTTATCCTGAAATCAATGGGGACGTTTTACTGGATACTTTGCTGGTGGCGATCAGTCTGGCGGTAGCAGCCATTCCCGAAGGCCTGGCGGCGGTTGTAACCATCGTTTTATCCATTGGTGTTACTAATATGTCTAAGCGTAATGCGGTGATCCGCAAGCTGACCGCGGTTGAAACCCTCGGTTGCACCCAGATCATCTGTTCCGATAAAACGGGTACTCTGACCCAAAACAAAATGACGGTAGTGGACCATGTTGCCGAGGACGTTGAAGCGTTGAGCATGGCGATGGCTCTTTGCAGTGATGCGAAATTCGACGATGAGAAGCAGGATGCCATCGGGGAGCCCACCGAATGCGCATTGGTCAACGATGCCTATAAAGCGGGTCTTGGCAAAAAACTTGCAAAATATCAACGGATCGGCGAAGCGCCTTTCGATTCCGATCGTAAGATGATGTCTACCGTTTGTAAGGGTGAAGACGGTAGTATCCTGCAGTTTACCAAAGGTGCACCCGACGAAATTCTGAAGCGTTGCACCACCATCCTGAAGGATGGCAAAGAACAACCCCTTACTGAGGATCTGCGCGCGGAGGTCTTAGCGGCCAATAAAGGGCTTGCTGATCAGGCGTTGCGTGTTTTAGCAGGTGCGCGGCGAAGCTGGGCAGATGCTCCCGGAGAATATACCTCTGATTTTCTGGAGCAAGACCTTTGCTTTATCGGTTTATCCGGCATGATCGATCCGATTCGTCCTGAGGTTAAGGTTGCCATTGGTCACTGCCAGAGCGCGGGCATCCGCCCCATTATGATTACCGGCGACCATAAGGATACCGCGGTTGCTATTGCGCGTCAGTTGGGAATTCTCGGGGAAGGTCAGCAAGCCATCACCGGCGCAGAACTGAATGAGATCTCCGATGAGCAATTGCAGAAGGATATTGCCCTCTATTCGGTTTATGCGCGGGTTCAGCCGGAGCATAAGGTTCGGATTGTGAAAGCTTGGAAAGCCCAGGAAAAGATCACCGCCATGACCGGCGATGGTGTCAACGACGCGCCTTCCATTAAGAGTGCAGATATCGGCGTTGGCATGGGTATCACCGGAACCGACGTTACCAAGAATGTTGCCGATATGGTTTTGGCAGACGATAATTTTGCCACCATCGTGAATGCGGTGGAAGAAGGCCGACGGATCTACGATAATATCCGCAAGGCCATTCAATTTTTGCTCTCCGCCAATTTGGCCGAGGTGCTGGCCATCTTCTTTTCAACCATGATGGGCTTTACCATTTTAAAGCCGGTTCACCTGCTTTGGATCAATCTGATCACCGATACCTTCCCGGCCCTTGCCTTGGGTGCAGAGGAGAGCGAGCCCGATATTATGCAACGCAAGCCTCGCCAAAATAACGAAGGTATTTTCTCCGGTGGGCTGGGCTTTGATGTGGCATTCCAGGGTGTTATCATCACGATCCTGACCATGGTCTCCTATTTTGTCGGCCATTTCATGGAATCGGGGCGTTGGGAGATTGCAAACAGCCCCGACGGTATGACAATGGCGTTTTTGACCTTATCTTTGGTGGAGATCTTCCATTCCTTCAATATGCGTTCCCGCAGAAAGTCCATCTTCAGTATGCGCGGCCATAATAAACTGCTTTGGGGCTCGATGCTTCTTTCTTTCTTGCTCACAACGGCGGTTATTTATATCCCCTTCCTTTCCAATGCCTTTGGTTTTGAAACAATTTCGCTGATGGAATATGCGGTTGCTATTTTAATTGCGTTTACCATTTTGCCCATTATCGAATTGGTGAAATTCATTCAAAGAAAATTAGAAAAATAAAGCAAAAGACCCCCATCGGGGGTCTTTTTTATATGTTTGTTAATTCCATCGGTAATTGGATGAGGTAATCGGCGGATTGCAATTCTTCTCGATCACCGTAACCAAATAGAACGGCGGCAACCTTTAGGCCGCATTTGCGGGCTCCTTCAATATCGTAAAATCGATCGCCGACCATCAGGCAGTCTTGGGGTTGCAGATGGTTTTCTTTCAAAACATAATTGATCACATCCTCTTTATGAGTGCGGGTTTCGGAAAGGGTGCTTCCGCCGATGAACGCAAAATATTTGGCGAGATCGAAATGTTCTAAAATTTGTTTGGCAAAGGGTTCGGGCTTGCTGGTTGCAACATAGAGGCGGCAACCGCTCTTTTTGAGGGTCTCAAGCATTTCAGGGATATCGGGGTATACTTTATTTTCAAACATACCCTTCTCCTTGAAATATTCCCGATAATCCAGGAGTAAGGATTCAGCC
>JAFSBD010000209.1 GCA_017442025.1 Clostridia bacterium | reverse complement strand
TTATAAAGCAGAGCGGCCGAGCCCATGAAGGAAGTGAGAGCACCGTTTCTTGCGGTGGAGCTGGTATTGACAAACAGACCGCTCTCAATGCCCAGATCGCGAACGGTACCGTAGACCTTATAAATCAAGGTTGCGCCGAAAGGATCGGAATCTTCCATCTCCACATTCTTAAAGACATATCCATGCCCATCCAGCGTGCCGCTGAAATAATGACCGTAGGCCAGGGGCAGAACGGTCTCATCTGCCAGATCGATATCGGCGGTAAGGTGCAGTTTCTTGCCCGCAAAGCTATCGGCGGTAACGGAAGGATCTTTGGCGTTGCTCAACGCAACCGCCTTCAGCCAATCCGCCTTATTGTTGATGGAATAATCGGTAATGGAGGAAACAGAAGCGTAAAGCTCATATTCCGCCATGGAGGGATAATTGGGATAGGTAAAGGCGATGGTCGGCTTGGCCAAAGCGGCCTCGGCGTTGATCTGCGCCTGCACCTGGGTCAGGGTAGCGTTGGGATCAGCCAGAACCTCCGCCGCACCGGTCATCCAGGCCTGCATGGAATCCCAAGCGGTAAAGTAACCGGGATTATAGCTTTGATAACGGTCGATGATGCCCTGAAGCTGCAGTTTCTTTTGATAGAGTTCCGACTCTTCCTGGGTAACATACATCACCGTTGCATCCTGACTGCCAACGGTAAGCACGTTTCCGCTGAGGGTTGCCCCTTCCACCACCGCCACTTTATTTTCAGGGACGGTGAGGGTAACGGTATCGCCGTTGATCTTATAGAGATAGGAGGCCTCCGAGCCGTTGACAATGGAGATACGGACAACCTTATTTTCGGCGGTGCCGAATTTCAGGTTGCCGCTTTGATCCAGGGTATAATAGATCTGCCCGGCGGTCTTGCCGCTGCTCACATAATGGGCGTTGGCCTTCCAGGCCGCCTCGGCAACGCTATTTGCCATATAAACCGCCTGCAGAGTGGCATCGTTATAGGCATGACCGTTGACTTCCAGCCCTTCTACCTCGTAGCTTGCGGGTGTGCCGTTATAGTTGAGCACGTTCATGCCCACTGCATAACTGTTGTTGATGGGGTTGAGGGTGGTTGCGCCATAGATATTCCCGTGCATACGGATCATGCCGGTGGACGAACCGGAAACCGTCCCCAAGGCGATGGAATTATAGATATCACCCTGATTTCCGCCATAGCCCAGTATCGCGCTGGCCGCGCCGGTGGGTGCGGTAACGGTGCCGGTGAAATAACAGTTATCCACCGTAACGCCGCTGGTGCAGGTGCCGATCAGGCCGCCCAGATGGTCGCCCCGCACCGTAGCCTGCACTGTTGCACCGCTCCAGCACTTATAAAGCACCGCGCTGGCGGTGGTGCGGGAGGTAAACGCACCGGCTTTGGCCGCGGCGTTTGTACTTTGGAAAGTGCCGCTTTCGATGCCCAGATCCTTAATGGTGCCCGAAAGGTAATGCACCAGGCTGGGACCGTAGGTGGCAGAATCTGTCATATTTACATTCTTAAAGACATAACCGTGGCCATCAATGATGCCATTGAAATACTGATTATAATAGAGCGGTGTCAGAGCCACACCGGCAAAATCAATATCATTGGTAACATGGAGGGTACAGCCTGTCCAGATTCCGGAGGCCGTTTCGGCGGCCGCAGCCGTCCAATCCTCGGGAGTGGAAATGGCAAATTCCTTTCCGGTATACCCTTCCGGTTTTTGACTATACCGAGGCCACGATGCCTCCTCTGCGTTTGCCGGCAGAGCAATTCCGGCAAGCATCGAGAGAAGCATCATCAGTGCCATCCACGCCGATAAAACTTTAGTTGTTTTTTTCTTCATGTTTGTTTTACACCTCTTTTCATTTTTTTGAATCGCGCGGCTCTGAACGCGCTTTTTCACCCTGATTTTACCATACCCTCTTTCAAAAAAATGTCATAAAATGCGCAAGCCGGTGTCGATTAACGTCGACACCGGCTTTTTATTTTTTATATTACAAAATTACTTAAAATTAATATAGGTATAGAGCGGATAATGGTCGCTGGCGGTTGTTTCAATAACCTTGATGCCGCATTTCTTCTCGGCATCCCAATAATAATCCAAATTATCGGAAACCAGGATATTATCGATAGCACCACCATCGTCAACCGTTGTTTTCAGGGCATTATCAAATTCATCTCCACCGTTGAGCAAGGTGAAGGCATCCAACTCAAAGCATCCGATGAGCGATACCGGCTTTGCGTTATAGTCCGCCGTCATAACGACCGCTTTGCCATCCTTGGCTTCTTTTTCCATAAACCGATCCATCATATAGATCAATTGCTCCGGGCTCTTTTGAGCAAGATGGCTGTTATAAAAAATTAATTGTTTTCCCTTGATGTCAATAACATGGCGGGAAAATGCCCGCGGCTCTGTTGCGTTAATATCATCGGGAAAATGCCATTCCTTGCTGGACTTGATGGGGTAGCGGCTCATCACTGCATGACCGTATTCCCCACCGCCGCTATCGATCGTCTTTGTGAAGTGATAATAGGGGTAGCCCAATTCCTCAGCCAGTTCTTTTACCTGATCCTTAGATCCACTTCTTGACTTAAAGTAATCCACTTCCTGCAAGCCAACGATATCCGCATCGATTTCCCGAAGAACTTTAACCACATCCTCAAATTGATCGGAGGGGGTTTCCGGATTTTCATGATTATAGACAAGCGCCTTAATATTATAGGATGCCACCTTGATCCAGGAAGAATAATCGATGGGCTTTTCCTCTTTTTCTTCATCCTCAACGGGATCATTGCCGGGCTTTTCTTCCTTTGCGGGTTCATCCTTGGAGGGCTCTTCCTTAGAGGGCTCATCCTTCTTATCCTCATCGGGTTTTTCTGCCGATTTTTGGGAACTCGGCTTATCTTCCGAGGGCTTTTCGGTTGGATCGGAAGGCTTTTCTCCCGAATTGTTGGGTTCCTTTTCTTGATCGGAATCAATATCCGATTCCACCTCGACATCCGGCACTTCGGTATCCAACGTACCCAGCCCCTCATCCGGAGCAGTTGAACAACCGCCCAGCATGGAGAGCGCCAATACGATAGCTAAAAATAACGCAAGATATTTCTTCATTGTTTTTCTCCCTATTATTTGAAATTGATATAGGTATAGATGGGCTTATGGTCGCTGGCGTTGGTTTGAACGACCTCTATTCCGCAATTCTCTTTGGTATTCCAATAATATTTCAGATTATCGGAAACCAGAATGTTATCGATGGGGTTGTTGTTATCCACCGTTGTTCCCTGACAATCTTCAAAATCATCCCCGCCGTTGAGCAGGGTAAACAGATCCAGATCATAGCAACCGATGAGCTGGGAAGGAACCGCATTGAAGTCTGCGGTCAGAACAACGCTCAGCCCGGACTCCACATCCTTGGCCATAAAGTGATCCGCCATATACATCAATTGTTCGGGTGCTTTTTCGGCAAGATGGCCGTTATAAAAGACCAACCGCTTATCCTTTATCTTTAAGATATGGCGGGAAAATGCCCGCGGCTCCCGAGCATCAATATCCCCGGGTGCATCGGCAAAGGCATAGCTTTTGCTGGAGAGGATGGGATAACGGCTCATGATGGCGTGGCCGTATTCCCCGCTGCCGTAGTCGATGGTCTTGGTATATTTATAATACTTATAGCCCAGCGCCTCGGCCAGATCCTTTACCTGATCGGCATTCTTGCGGGGCGAAAAGCGGTCCACCTCCTGCAGGCCGACGATATCCGCATCGATCTTTCTCAGCTCTGCCACCACCGCATTAAATTGATCCGAGCCCTTGGAAGAATCCTTCGCATTATAGTTCAACGCCTTGATGTTATAGGATGCCACCTTGATCCAGGAAGAATAATCGATGGGTTGCTGTTCCTCTTCCTTGGGCAATTCCTCCTTGGGCGTCTCTTCCTTAGGGGTCTCCTGCTTTTGCGGTTCTTCCTTGGGCGTTTCCTGCTGCGAAGGCTTTTCTACAGGCTTTTGAGTGCTCGGCTTATTCTCCGAAGGCTTTTCGGTTTGATCGGAAGGTTCCTCCGCCGGCTCTTGAGGCTCTTCGGGCTCTTCCTCTTTTTCTTCCAAGCCGTAAACAGGATCGTTCCAGACATCGGCAGTGGGCAAATCATTCTCCATCGACTCCAGTTGATCATTCGCTGCCGAGCGGCAGGAGCCCAGCATGGCGATCAGCAATGCGATCATTAACAGCAAGGCAATATGCTTTTTCATTTTTTTGCTCCTTATTTCATTCGAATATAAGAATAGATCAAAGAATGGTCGCTGGCGGTGGATCTTACCACCTTCACACCGTTATCGGCGGCCTGATCCCAAGAATAATCCAGATTATCGGAAACGATAATGTTATCGATGGGTTTCACCTCGTTGGTAGTCGTATTAAGGCAGGTGCTGAAATCATCGCCGCCGTTGAGAGCAGTAAACTTAGCGGTATCAATGCAGCCCCTCATTTGGGTGGGATACAAATAAAAGTCGGCGGTCATGATGACGCTCTTGCCCGCATCCACATCCGCTTCCATAAAGGTGCTGAGATAGCTCAACTGGGGTTCGGTGGTTTCGGCCAGATGGCCGTTATAATAGACCAGTTCCTTGCCGCCCACATCGAGGACATAACGCCCCACCGCGCGGGGCTCGGCGGCATCGATATTCCCCGGGGCATCGGCAAAGCGATAAATATCCACGCTCTTGATGGGATAGCGGCTCATGATAGCATGGCCGTATTCCCCGCCGCGATAGTTGATAGTCTTAACAAAGTGATAGTAGGGATAGCTCAGTTCCTTGGCCAGTTCTTCCACCTGGCTCTTATCCGAGCCGCTGCGGGAGGTATACTGATCCACCTCCTGCAAGCCGACAATATCGGCATCCGCCGCGCGGAGCACCTCGGCAACCGCCTCAAATTTATCGCCTTCGAAACTGAGGGTCTTGATGTTATAGGATACCACCTTGATCCAATCGGAATGATCGGCAGGAGCCTGGGGCTTGAAGGTTGCCTGAGGGTCCTTCAGCCAGCCGCGCACCACCAGCACCGCATCATTGGCATCCAGGGTTGCATTTTGGTTGACATCGCCTGCCATTTCATCGCAGGTTTCATCCACGCCGACAACATGGCGCAGAATGGTAACCGCATCATGGAGCTCGATGGTATCGTTGCCGTTGGCATCGCCCATATAAACGCCGCGGCCTGCCAAAAGGTTGACATCCTCATTGCCCAGGGTCAGCTTATTGCCCTTGAGGGTGGTTTCCTGATAACTTCCCTGCAGAGCAAAATAAGTAGCATCCAATTCGCTCTTCAGCTCCACCGTACTGCCTGCGGCGGCATAAAAGACCTGATCCTCTCTGCCCGCCATGCGGACGGTTACCTTGCGGATCTGATTGGCCTCGGTGCCGAAATCCACATTCCCATCGGCATCCAGGGTATACCAGGTGCGCCGACCGTCGCCCAGGTTCATTTGGGTATAATTCCGATTGACCATATAGGCCGCCTCTTGGGCCGTCTCGGTCAGCCGCGCGGCATTAAAACTGTCGCGCGCAGCCTTCTGCTCTGCAGTACGGTCTGCCTCCCGGCCGGTAAAGATCAGCAGAGAGGAAAAGGCCGCATAAGTATTGATGAGATAATCCTCGGGCATGGGGCTATTGGGGGTAACGCCACCATCGGTCATGTTATAATGATAGCGAGCACCGTACAAGCCTCCTGCATTGATGGAATTGCTGACCTTGGTAAGAGTTCCGCCGTAACCGGTCAGGCCATTGGCGTTGACCGAACCAAGATTGATGCACTGATCGATATTGGGAAGGTTACGGCTGTCGCCGACAATTCCTGCCACATTATCCTGATTTTCCACATAGATCTTTGCCAAATTACGGCAATTGCGCACCAAGCCGTTGCCGCCCTGCACACGGCCGATGATCCCACCGACCTTATTGCCGCCATCGGCAATGCCCCATTCGGCTTTATAGGTTGGCCATCCGGTAACGGTAATGTTGCCGTCTACGTGCAGATTCTGCACGCTCCGATATCCGCCCAGCATGGCGATCAGGCCAACCGGGCCTAAGGGATTATGGATATTAATGTTGATGTTATCAACCAAATGGCCATGGCCGTTGACCGATGCGTTTAAAACACCGTTATAGCAAAGAGGGAGCATCGGTTCCTCTTCCATATCGATATCGGCGGTAAAATGAAGCTTCGCCCCGCTGAAATCCACTGCGTCGATCAATTCGTTGGAAAAGTCGCTCATCGCTACCGCCGCCAGCCATTCGGCCTTACTGCCGATGGCCAAGTCCTTGACGCCGGTGCCCGCATAGACGGGATATTCGGTAATAGAAGGATAATCGGGGTAGGTCATGGCGACCGCCGATTTATCCACATCGGCATCTGCCGCGATCACCGCCTGCACCTCTTCCAAAGAAACATTCTCCTTGGCAAGAGTAGCGGTCGCCTGATCCATCCAGGCCTGTTGCGCGGCCCAGTTGGTAAAATAGGCCTGATTGCGGGCCTGATATTGATCCAATATTTTTTGGAGTTTCTTCTTGGTTGCCAGCAATTCCGCCGCCGCGCTATAGGTGAAGGTAACGGTAGCATCCTCCGCCCCGGCGGTAATGATATCACCCTCTACCAAAGCCTTTTCGGAAACGCCATAGAGCCCTTCTGCGCCCGAAACGCGGATCTTCTCCCCGGTTGCCTTATAATAAACGGCAGGCTCTTTTCCATCCACCTCAACGGTGATCTTTACCACCCGATCGGTGGCCGAACCAAACTTGGGATTGCCATCGGTATTCAGGGTGAAATAGACCTGCTCCCGCCCGGTATCATGATGGTTATTATTGACCTTCCAGGCCGCCTCAGCGGCCGAAGAAACTTGATAGACCTGCTGAAGGGTCGCATCGTTATAAGCATGGCCGTTGACCGTCAGGCCGGCAATTTCGAAGTTGGCGGGTTTGCCGTTATAATCCAGAACATTTATCCCCACCGCATAACTGTTGAAGAGCGGCATACAGTCGGTCGTGCTGTAAATATTGGCGTGCATCCGAATCATGCCGGTATCCGCCGCTTTGGGAGCGGTCATCGTTCCCATACCGATGGAATTATAAACCTTACATTTATTTCCGCCATAGCCCGTCAAGCTGCTGGCAACGCCGGTCTTGGCAATGGCATTGCCGATATTATAGCAGCTATCGATGATACCGCCACTGGTGGTATTCCCGACCAGAGCGCCCAGATGGTCGCCATAGACCGTGGCTTCCACCGTTGCTCCGTTCCAGCATTTATAAAGAACGCCGGTCGAGGATGTATAGGAAGCGAAGGCACCGGTCTTGGAAGAACTGCTGGTATTTTTGAAATACCCGCTGGCAATGCCCAGCCGCTGAATGGTACCGGCAAGATAATATACCAAGCAGGCATCCTGCTGGCCGGAACCTTCCATCGTTACATTTTTAAAAACATGATCATGGCCGTCGATAACGCCGTCGAACCATTTTCCATAATAAAGCGGGCGCATGGAAACGCCTGCAAAATCGATATCATTGGTAAC
>JAFSBD010000208.1 GCA_017442025.1 Clostridia bacterium | reverse complement strand
TCGTCAACAGAAAGACCGTTCAAGAAGCCGCTGTTCTCCATAATACCGGTAGCAACATCGGTAAAAGCTTCTTTGGAAATATCCCCGCCTGCAACAACTTGAATGATAGGCAGATCAAATACCTTTGCAAACTCATAGTCGCGGGTGTCGTGGGCAGGTACCGCCATAATGGCGCCGGTACCGTAAGACATCAACACATAGTCGGAGACAAAGATAGGAATCTCCTTGTCATTAACGGGGTTAATACCACAGATACCATCCAGCTTCACGCCGGTTTTTTCTTTGACCAGCTCGGTACGCTCGAAATCACTTTTTGCGGCGGCGGTATTACGATATTCGATAACCGCATCATAATTTGCAATCTTGTCCTTATATTCGTCGATCAGAGGATGCTCGGGGGCAATAACCATATAAGTAGCACCAAAGAGCGTATCCGGACGGGTGGTATAAACCTCCAGCTCGGTTCCGACCGTTGTTCCGAAGCGAACGGTTGCGCCGGTGGACTTACCGATCCAATTGATCTGTTGGGTTTTCACACGCTCGATAAAATCAACATCATCAAGACCGTTGATCAGTTTTTCGGCATATTCGGTAATCTTAAGCATCCATTGGCTCTTTACTTTGTGAACAACAGGGCTGGCGCAACGCTCGCAAACGCCGTTGACCACCTCTTCGTTGGCCAAAACAACCTTACAGCCGGTGCACCAGTTGACGTTCATTTCCTTTTTATAGGCCAGACCCTTTTTGAAGAGCTGCAGGAAGATCCACTGGGTCCACTTATAATATTCGGGGTCGGTGGTATTCACCTCGCGGCTCCAATCGAAGGAAAGGCCCAAGGATTTCAGCTGGCTCTTAAAGCGAGCGATATTATTCTCGGTAACGATGGCGGGATGGATCTTATTTTTGATCGCGAAGTTTTCGGTGGGCAGACCGAAAGCATCCCAACCCATGGGATAAAGAACATTATATCCATCCATTCTCTTCTTACGGCTGACGATATCCAGCGCGGTATAGGAGCGCGGATGGCCCACATGCAGGCCCTGGCCGGAAGGATAGGGAAATTCAACCAGCGCATAAAATTTGGGCTTATCGTGGTTGATCTCTACCTTATAGCTTTCATGCTCATCCCAATACTTTTGCCATTTTTTCTCAATGGCACTGTAATCATACTTCATTTCTTATTCCCCCTCTTGCTCTATCAACGATTCCACATCCACCCGATCGGCATCTGCCCAAAGATGCTCCAACTTATAAAAGTCGCGGGCTTCGCGATGGAATACGTGGACGATCATAAATCCATAGTCCAGCAAAATCCAATTGGAAGAGGGATGACCCTCCCGATGGATCGGCGCCAGACCGATCTGCTCTTTTAATTGAAACTCCACCTCATCCCCCAAGGTGCGAATCTGGGTGCTGGAAGAGCCGGAGCAGATTACAAAATAATCCGCCATGACGGTGATATCACCGACATGGAGAACCTCAATGTCGGTTGCCTTTCTGCTATTCAAGGCACGGACAGTGATTTTTACTGCTTCATCCATTCTTTTGAAACTCCTTTAAAATATCATCTCTTGCAGCCAAGGTTTTGGGATGCAAGTAAACGTTCTCACTTTCAAGATAGGCGATCATATGCTCCAAAAGAAGCAACACGCCTTTTT
>JAFSBD010000207.1 GCA_017442025.1 Clostridia bacterium | reverse complement strand
GACAGCATATCCGTTGAAAGTCAAGTCGAGTTTTGTAAAAAGGAAGTGATAGGACAGGATTTAAAGGTATATTCGGACAAGGGCTATAGCGGCAAAAATATTGACCGTCCTGCGTTTCAGGAGCTTATGCGGGATATAGAAGCCGGTATTATCCGCCGTGTTATCGTCTATCGGCTTGACCGTATCAGCCGTTCGGTGCTTGACTTTGCTAACGTTATAGACATATTCCAAAAGAACAACGTTGACTTCGTCAGCACTATGGAAAAATTCGATACAGGAACGCCTATTGGTAAAGCTATGCTGATGATTGTTATGATCTTCGCACAGCTTGAGCGTGAGACTATTCAGCAGCGTGTTATTGATGCTTATTCATCACGAAGCAAACGCGGTTTTTATATGGGCGGTAGAGTTCCGTTTGGATTTGACCTTAAAGAAACGCTGATTGACGGAATACGCACAAAAATGTATGAGCCGATTGAGTCTGAAGCAGAAATCGTCAGACTGATATTCTCGCTCTATTCCGAACCGCAAACCTCTCTCGGTGATGTAATGCGCTATTTGGAAGCACACGGAATACGAAAGCGTGACGGTAAACTGTTCAACCGCAGCCGTTTGCGCGATGTAGTTATAAATCCCGTGTATGTCAGAGCTGATTATCAACTTTATGACTTTTTCAAAGCGCAAGGCACCAATATTGCCAACATACCCGATGATTTTATCGGCACAAACGGAGCATATTTGTATTCGGGTGATACCAAGAAGCGCAAAACCGTATCTCTTGAAGGTCATACCCTTGTAATTGCTCCGCATGAAGGTCTTATTGATTCGAGAACGTGGATCAAATGCCGTTCCAAGTGTCTGAATAATCAGAGCGTTGCAAAGCCTGTTAAAGCAAAAGCAACCTGGCTTGCAGGCAAAATCAAATGTGCCCATTGCGGATATGCCCTCACCGCCAAAATATACCGATGCAAAACCAAGTCCGATAACCGATATTATCTCTGCAATAATAAGTACAATGCCGGTGGCTGTAACTTCGGATCACTTGATGCCGATATAGTCGATGAAATTGTATTTGAAGAAATGCAGAAGAAATTAGCGGAGTTCAAAACACTTTCTAAACAAAAGCAGGAAGGCTGTAACCTGCAAATTGTTAAGCTAAAAACACGCATAGATGCTATCGACAAGGAAATATCCTCTCTGCTTGATAAAATCGCGGCAGCCAATGAAACAGTTATGCAGTACATAAACAACCGCATTGCTGAACTGGATGCCGAAAAGAAAGAACTGTATGCACAGATTACACAGTTCGATAATGACCGCAAGGATAACATTGGAGAAATCAGCGGTTATATGGAGCATTGGGATGAGTTGTCGGTCAGCGACAAAATCACAGTTGTAGATTCGTTGATTGAGCGTATTAACGCTTCAGAAGACAGTCTTGAAATCAAGTGGAAAATTTAATTTATTTTTTTATCGCAAATCCATTCCACTCTGATTGTTCAGGCGAGGCCCTCGGCCAAGTGAAAAAGCATCTGGACAGCCGCAACTTCTATCGCATCAACCCTGCTTTTGACCAGCGTGACGCCGGACTCAAATCGTAAAAAAGATTGTACAAATTAGAATAAACGCAAAAGCGTGTGGCATTTCGCCACACGCTTTTTTATCATTTTTTCCAAAGATGGAGGAGACTTGCAAACTCTTTTCGCCGCCATAGGAAATACAGCACCATTGCCGGGCAATAGATGGCCGCAAAGAGCCCATAGGATTGGAAGCTGCCGGCAATGCAAAAGGCCAACATGATAAAGATCTCAGCCAGATTTTGCTTTACAACAAGCTTTTGGTTGCCGCTGCGATATAAATACAATTCTGCGCCGAAGGTCCAGGCAATCAAAACAACGGTGGTCCCCACAGCAACGGCAATCACATTCCGGAAGATCATATACCCGCCAACCAACGATATAAACATCACCGCAATGCCGATGAGATTGGCGATCAACAGTTCCTTTTCCAGACGCTTGGCCTTATAGAAGGGGGTAACAAGAAGCTGCATACGCCCCAAGGGCAGGCACATCGCCAAAAGGATATAAAGGTAATCCAAAGCCGGGACATACTGCACCATGACCCGCCGCACAATAAACATCAGCGGGAGATACAACAGCAACGCCACAATAACAAACCCATCACACAACAGTGCAAATTTCGAATAACTCTCGCTCATTTCATCCGGCTTCATCCGCTTGAGAAGCGGGAAAATGACCGTTCCCAACACATTGGTGAAGGACAAAATGATGGTGAGCAACGACATCGCAAAGGAATAAATTCCATAAACCGCGATCGGTTCGTTTTGCTCCACGATCGACCGCCCCAACACCGGCATCAGCATGGAAGAGATGATCGCGATGGTGATCATAAATCCCGACTTGCTTTTTTCCCATAATTCCTGCCAGCCGGTCTTCAGCGGAGCGCTTTTTCCAAACAGGAAACCGCGCCCCAATACCACACACAACAACGTGATGGCCAACCGCCCTACTGTATCTGCAACGATCATGCCGGTGGGGCCGGTATGCCCGCTGAAGATCAAAAGAAGATACAATACAACGGTAAGAATTTTGAGCAACAGGTTGATCCAATTATAAATTTCGGTCTTCCCCACCGACAAAAAGGTGGTCAGAACAATACATTGAATACAGGTCAACGGAATATTCAGCACCAACGCCAGATAGATGGATTGATAGATGGTTCCGTTGCAAAGCAGGAGAACCGCACCCACTCCAACAGCGCAGACCGCGGCAAGATACAGATAGACGATCCGCATACTCGCCCGCAACCGCTCAAAGGGGAGCTTCTCATAATCATAGCCGCCGTAGAATAACGCAATACCGTCGTTAAATCCAAGGCCGAATAAATTAATGTAGGTTAGATAAAAAAGATAGATCTGCCAATAGCCAAAGCTTTCCGGCCCCATTCTTTCGGGTAAGACAAAACCGGTAATCACCGATAGCCCCAGGATGATGCCCTGGGATAAAACCGTTGCTAAAAGCTTTTTGACGTTCGCAGAGAATAATTTGCCCACAAAATGTTCCTTTCTGAAGATCGATCAGTTTTCTTCCGACCGAACGGAGATTTCATAATAACAGCCCATCAATGTGAAAACAAAGAACATGATACACGGATATAAGAAATAGGGCTGGAATAACGCTCCGCAACACGCAAACAGCATGGAGCAGACGGCAAAACAAAACGGTGCGTGATTCCAGAAGCGGAATTTAATTCGGCGCAAGACCAACCATTCCGGGGCAGCCATCATCACCAGCCACAAAACAAAGCCGACCAGCCCAAAGCCCAGAATATATTCTAAAATAAAATTATGGGCCTGCATCGGCAGCGTTACACCGTTGCCAAAGGTATATTCATATTGCTTGAGGCCGTTGCCGAAAAGAGGCGCAGCCTTAATATCCTCGATCGCCAATTTCCACATATGGGTGCGAGAGGATGCGCTCTCTGCCGCAGAGCCCTCTGCCTGATTCAGCATTTCCTGCAAAACCGCATCAGAATCTGCATTTTGCTCCGTATTCATGCCATCATCAGACGGATCTTTGCCGGGAGTTTCCCCCACATTCGGCCCGATATACTGAATATCCAAAGCAACCATTACCTGCTTGGTGATATCCAAACGCATCAGTTGGGTATAGGTACGCATGGAGAAGCAGGAAACAACAAACATCGCAACGATCATCAACGCAGAAAGACCGAGGATCGCCGCGGGTGTCCGCCACCAATGGGTTCGCTTAAAGCGGATAAAGATGGCGCTCAGCAGGAAAATCGCCAAGGGGATGCAAAGATAATTCACCCGCGCGCCCGATATCATTCCGCAAACAACGAGGGAAGCCAGATGCACATAGAAACAAACGGCCGATGCCTTGCTTCGGCAAAGCCAATGGTTCATTGCCGTAAGCGGCAGGCATAGGAGCATAATGAAGGTTCGCACCGCATTTCCGAAGGTCAATACATATAAATTTTCATTCCAATAAAGCACCCAATCGGTATAACTATCGGGCAAAACATAGATCAAAACAACACTTGCCACCCCCAGAACCGCTGAGAAATAGCTCAGGGAGGTCAACACACATTTCGCGGAGAGGATCCGAAATACGATCAACAGATAGAATCCCAAAACAAAAAGATTGGATTCGATGATCAGGATGCTTTTCATTTCCAATCCGACTGTAAAAATGCGAACCGCATAAATGATAAGAAACGCCGCTTGGGAGATAAAGGCGGTCCAGAATAAGATCTTGCTGTTTTTGGAAAGGGTTTTAAAGTTTTTAAAAAGATAAAAAATCAGAAATGCACCGACCAGAAGGCCGAGAATTTCAACCAGATAGAAGGTGATCTCTCCGCTGTTTGTAAAAGAAACCTTGGGTTTCAAAAAGATAAACGCGGAAAGAAAGGTGACCATGCAGAATACATACTGCCATGCCGGGCTCCGTTCTTTTCCCACACTGATTTTTTCCATGTTCAAAACAAACCCTCCGATTATTTCAACAGGCTGATGATTCTTTCTGCCTGAACTTTATTGTTCTTCTTTGTCAGAACAAATTCTTTGGCTTTTTGCCCCATCTGATGCAATTGCTCTTTGCTAAGGCCCAAAGCCTTGCCGAGCGCGGCTGTAATATCCTTTGCTTCTGCGCCGTCGATGGTGAAAATATAATCATAATATTCCTGCGGCATACCGGGCAACCGCGTTGTCAGAATAGGGGTGCCCGAAACCATATATTCCATATTCTTGGAAGGGAAGGAATATTTCGTAAACTCCCGATCGGCCGGGCGGGGATTCACCATAACGGTCGCTTTCAGTTCCTCCTCGACCACCCTTTGAAGGGGCACCGCGCCGAAAAAGCGCAGGCGAGGCTCTTCCTCGGCCAACCGCTTGATCTCCTCGGCATAATCCCCATCGCCGAAGATCCAGAGCACCGCCTCAGGATCCTCATAGGCGCGAAATCCTTCAATCAAATTTTTCAAACCATAGGCTTCCCGCAAAGCGCCGGCATACATCACAACCTTGCCCGGTGCTTTTTCTTCCAGGATATTCTCCTTGGCCTTCATATGGATATCCACCAGCCCCTCCATAACGATATAGGGCTTGCCGGTGGGATTGATGACTTCATTCATCTGCTCGGTCAGAAAGACATAAGAATCCAACTGACGATAGCTGTTCATGGTTATTTTTCGGGCCAATTTGCGGACCGCGCTGATCTCATCGTTATTCCGTGCATCCTTGACCTCGGCCATATACTCATAAATATCGCAATAGATGGCGGTCTTTTTGCAGCGAAAGGGTTTACTCGCCGCCAGGACAAAGGGAAGGACGGTGATATACGCCGCGTCCATCACGATCCCCTTCTCCTTCCCGCGATTACGGATCTGCCAGGCCAGGGTATGAAAAAAGAAAGAAAGGCCGATCCCCAGCTGCTTGATTCCGGGAAAGTTGATGAATCCCAGGTGGCGATGCTCGATATTGCCCTCTTTTTCCACCCTCTTTTTCCAGAACAAGCCCTTATGGGTGCTGCGGCTGACGCTCCGCCCCACCAGGGAAAGGATGCGGTTTTCCTGCTCGGCAACCATCCCGTTCATAATCAGGGTATGGAACTTAAAGCCCGATTCGTTCATTCCGTAGGTGGTCAGCAAAACCCCTTCTTTTACTTGCTCTTTTATACGGTCGAATTCCTTTGGAGAAGGGACCGATGAAACATAAAGTATTTCCATTCCTTCAGATCCTTTTCTTAGACATCTCATAGATTCTGAGATATTCCAGATATTGCTTTTTCTTTTCAAAAAACGCCGCCCGTTGCAGGCAATCTTCTTTTTTGAAATTGATTTTTTCCAGGGCCTCGCAGATCGCTTGCGGATCGCAATCGACAACCATCCCGCAGGTTTCATCCGCCACCTCGGGCACCGCGGTCTTATTATAAGTAATGACCGGTGTTCCGCAGGCCAGCGCCTCCGCGGTGGTCAGCCCCATGGTTTCTTCGATGCTGGGGTTGATAAAAACATCCGCCGCAGAATAGATCGCGGCCAGCTCCTCCAGGCTGTCGGTGCGGGGAAGCTTGATGATCTTTTCGGGAAGCCCGTGGATCTGCTCCTCATTCAGCCCAACCAAAACGATCTTGCAGGAATCATCCAGCCGCTCGGAAAGGGCAACAAAATCATCCAGCCCTTTTTTGGCATCCCAGATATTGGCAACGCCTAAAAGCATCCGCTTATCTTCCAGCCCGTAGCGGGCGCGGAAATCGCTCTGCGTCGGCTTGAATACCTGCAGATCAACGCCGTTATAGATCGGCACGACCGGATATTCCCCCAGGAAGGATTCCTTAACCACTGAGGCTAACCAATGGGAGGGGGTAATGATCGTCAGATTGGAAACGCCGGTAAAGGCGCGCTTTTTTCGCTTATAATTCTCTGCAACGTTTCCGCTCAGCAATGTGGCGGGATATTCCCGCAGCTGCCCGCAACGGCGGCATTCCTTTTTCCACTGATCGCAACCGACTGCGGAAAAATGAGCGCAATGGCCGGTCATGGCCCAGCAATCATGCAGAGTCCAAATAACGGGTTTGCCGCAACGCTTCAGATACTCGAACAATAATTCAATGTTGATATAGTATCCATGGATATTATGCAGGTGGATCAGATCGGGATCATACTCATCCACCCATTTTAAAAAGGCACGGGTGGCTTTTTTGCTTCCGAAGCCATGCTGATCCAGCAAGCGGGTCTGAACGCCATGGATCTTATTATCCAGCTCCGACCCGATGCGGACAGCAAGAGGCTGATATTTTTCCGCCACCGCTCCCCTGCCATAGGCAATGCGGCAATCATGCCCTTGCTCCAGCAGGAGATCAGCGATATCGGTGGCAATTCGGCCGGTGCTTCCGGTTCCGCATACGGAATTGATCTGTAAAACCTTCATTTTCTTTCCTTAATACTTTCTCCAGACCATCTTATCCACAACGCCGGTATAGCTTTGGATCAGCTTGACCACCTTGGTGGATACGTTTTCTTCCACATAGTCGGGGACAGGGATGCCGTAATTCCCATCCAGATTCATCTGAATAGCGGTATCCACCGCCTGCAGGAGGGATTTCTCATCGATCCCCGCCAGGACAAAACAAGCCTTATCCAGCGCCTCGGGACGCTCGGTGGAGGTGCGGATGCAGACCGCCGGGAAGGGCTTGCCGATGGAGGTAAAGAAGCTGGACTCCTCGGGGAGCGTACCGCTGTCGGACACCACCGCAAAAGCGTTCATCTGCAGGCAGTTATAGTCAT
>JAFSBD010000206.1 GCA_017442025.1 Clostridia bacterium | reverse complement strand
ATGTTATCCCAAAGCTCCAGGGGGTCCTTGGCGGCAACCGAGGTACCGTAGCCGCCGCGATAGGTCCAGGTGGCCAGGCGGTCTACGCCCAATTCTTCGTACATATCCACGACCTTATCGATCTGTGCAAAATCATCGGGGCGCTTATTATAGCCCATCAGCCAACGCTCGCTCTGCTTGCCGTATTTCTTGGCCATGGCAACCGTTCTTTCGGTGATCTCGCGGAAAAAACTTTCGGGCAAAGACCAGTTGATGATGGTGGTGGAAAAGACATCGAAATAGGGGCAGGATGCCACCATATCCCAATTATCATAGCCGCGGAGCTCGGTAACATAGTAGCTGTTCAGGGTGGCATGGACACAGCAGGTGATCTCCAGGTCGGGGTTATATTCCTTGAGGGCCTTGGAGGTATCGCTGAGGGTATAAAGGGCCTCTCTCCAGCGGAACTGCTTCACATCGTCGTTCATGAACTTGGGCATTTCATAGCCATAATATTCTTCAAACTTTTTCATGCACTCGGGGCAACGGCAAGCCCAATCATCGCCGGCGCCGCCGGTGATGGAGGCATAGGATTTGGGATAAGCATAATGGGGCTCATCCCAGAAGAAACCGTCCACCTCGGTGTTTTTGGCGAGTTTGAGGCAGATATTTTTGAAATAATCACGGAAGGAATTGGTGTTGAAGCAGGCGGCGTTCAGAACCTCGCCGGTATAGGCCGAAACCTGGCGGTGATGAATGTTGTTTTGCAAAAACAGGCTGACCTGCTCCCCGCCGAAATATTTGCCGATCCCCCAGGGATCTGCAATCACCCGCAGGCCGAGATCGTGGGCGGCCTTAACAATGTTGTTGATGTTGGGGAACCAGAAATCCATATCAAATTCTGTGATGGCAAGGATGACGGTATCGCAACCGTGCTCCTTCATCTCTTTGAAATCTTCAATGGCGTGTTCCACATAGTTGATTCCGTAGTAGCTTACCGCTGTGTGTTTGATCGACATAATGAATTTCTCCTTTATATTTATATTTGCGTTTTGGTCCAGCCGCAATCGGCGTAGGAATTTCCTTCGAAGCTGATGCGGCGCATCAGCGAGGCGGTTTCTTCTCTAAGGCCGCTGAATTCGCTCCAGGGGAAGGTGGAGGCGCCGCATTTTTTGGCGCAACCGAGGATGGAGCGGGTCTCTTCGTTGAGGGTGTGCCAGGTGGTGAGCATAATGCCTGCCAAATTGTTTTGGCAAACCGTTTGGATATGCGCCTCATAGTTGGCGGGTTTAAACCAGGGCGCGCCCAGAATTTCTCTGCCGCAACCCTTTAGGGAAAGAAGGGAGGGGATGGGAGCCTCAAGGCCATCATATTGCCAATCGATAAAGGCAGTAGAAGGGGCGGTTGCATTCCGCAACTGCAAAACCTCGTCCTTTTCGCCACTGGCCTCGCTATTGGCATCGATGCCTTTTTCCAGCAGCATATCCATCCAGATCATCGGGCGGCGGCCTTCCTTTTCCACCTCCTCGGTCAGTTCCTTCAAATAGGCGGGAAGCTTGGAGCGAAGATCCTTGTTTCTGGAAATATAAAAGGCCTCATCGCAGCCAAGATGGATGTATTCCCCCTCGCCAAACACCTCGTAGAGCTCAGAGCGCACCTGCTTTAATAGCGCTTTGGTCTGCTCCGATTCAATATTCCAAACCCAGCCATCGGGAGTAAAAAGGTGCTGCAGGCGGGGGTTTTGGTCCAAAACAACGTGCTTCCCGTAGGAAATACGGCAGGCGGAGGCATGCCCCAAATGGTTAAACATGGGGATGGGCTCGATGCCTAAAGCATGGCATTCTTCTGCCAACGCTTTGGCTTGTGTCTTGGTGAAGGCGTGGGGCCAGGCTAATTCCTTCATACAGTCGAATTGAAGCATCCCCCAGAACTCCAAAACGATATGGGTATATTGGCAAAGGGCGGAAAGGCGGATCAGCTTTTGGATAAAATAAAGATCGTTTTCCGGGAAGATGCAGATGTGGATCATCCGCTTGGAGAGTTTATAATTGCTCTCCTCGTTGCAGGGCCGCAGGAACGGCGTTTGCCCGTCCCATTCGATCTTCATCAAAAGCGCCATAAAGCCGCGCATCAACCCGCCATAGTCTCTGCCGACCACCGCCGCGCCCGCCTCGTTGATGCAAAGAGCATATTCCTTGCCGCAGGGCAGGGTGGGCAGGCCGATCTCTCCGATACGGAAGGTGAAACGATCCCCTTCCGCAAATTCGATCTCGCCGCTTTTGAGGCAGAAGCCGTTCCATAGTTTTTGGATGATTTCGTTGTCCATTTGCGGATCCGCAAATGCAACGGTCTTTTGCTTGATGATCATTGGAATGGTTCCCCCTTTCTGTTTAATTACAGTTTAGCATTTTATAAAAGGAGCGAAAACCGATAAAACAAAACAAAAGGTGGATTATTCAACATTGAAAATCAGAGAAATCAATGGTATAATGGGAAAGAGGTGAACAAAATGCTTTATGATTGCAAAAACCCCATCTGCTCCGTTGAAGGGGTGGAGCACCTTTCCTGGCAGGCGGGGAGTTTCGAAATTCAACCGCGGGAATATTCCGCATTGGCGTTCCGGCTGGATGGATCCGCATCCATTACGGCGGCGGGAAAGGAATATTTTGTGGATACAAACGATCTGCTGTATCTTCCCCAAAACTTGGCCTATACCGCCCGTTATACCGATACCGAGATGATGGTGATCCATTTCAAGACGGCGCAGGATGACCCTGCGCCGCAGGTCTTTCCCTTTTCCGAATCGGGGATAGTATATAAGAATTTTTTGTCGGCCCATACCTTATGGAAAAATAAAGCACCGGGGCATCCGGCGCTTATCCTTTCCAACCTTTATGAAATTTTGGGTCAGCTTTGGGAACAGCAAACGCTGGAACAACTCCCCGAGCCGTTTTTGAAGGCGGTTTCCTTTATCAACCATCACTTCCGCGAAAACGGACTTTCGGTTGGGGATGTTTGCGCAAACGTGGGGATCAGCGCGACCTATCTGCGGCAGTTTTTTAAAAAGCATTATCAAAAAACGCCGGTGGAATATATCACCAATCTGCGCTTGGAGCACGCAAGAACGCTGATTTCCTGCGGGGCAACGGTGGAAGAGGCGGCAACCGAAAGCGGATTCGGAGATACCAAATATTTTTCGCGGATCGTCAAAAAACATTTTGGTTGCACACCCAGGGAATTGAAAACATACGGAAAATAAAAAATGTGATATAATCCCCTTAAAGTAGTCTCGAAATCTTTTTGTTTTTCGGGTGCCACTTTAAAGGGATTATATCATTTTTCTGCGACTTTGTTATTGCAGTAAAAAACGCGTTTTTAGTCAGAACGACAGAATTCGAGCTTGTAGCAGGTGCGCAGCTTGCTGCGGCCTGCAAAAGCGGTAGATGCCCCTGCTTGCTCCCAAACGCTATGAGAGTACCGCTTTCCGCTCGTTTCTAACCGTTTCCGCCCCTTTCCGCTCGGAAACAGATGCTTTCCAGCACTCTTACCTCCACTGTTTCCGTGTGCGACCGTCGTGTAAATGGGATAAACTGTGGTCAAGCAAAACACCCCGAATGCAGCTTCCCGCCGCATCCGAGGTGTTTTTTGTCGTCTGTATGGTAACTCTTGTTCCGCCAAAAGTCAAGGCCTTTCGCAAAACAAATTTTGCCCCGCAGTAGACAAAGAAAAAGGATTGAGAAAAGACGCGAAAAATGATATAATAATCTCACCGATAAATAAGAATTAAACGGAGAAATGATATGAAACTTAAGAACATTCTGATCGTTGTTAAAGATATAGAGAAATCGAGAAAATTCTAT
>JAFSBD010000205.1 GCA_017442025.1 Clostridia bacterium | reverse complement strand
TGGGCATGTTGTCAAAGTTCAGTTCCTGCAGTAAGTCATTGTCGAGCATTTTCTGGATCATATAATCGGAAGGGCAGACTACATCGTAAGCGGTAGCGCCTGCCTCTACCTTGGGATACATGTCTTCATTGGTGGTATATTCATCATAGATCACCTTGATGCCGGTCTCTTCTTCAAACATCTCATTGACGGTTTCATCAAGATATTCGCCCCAGTTATAAACATATAACACTTCATTGGGCTCATATTGCTTGCAACCGCTGACCATCAAAAGCAAGAGAACCGCGGCGGTGGCGGCGGCAAACAGCCGATGGAATTTCTTCATCATGCGCGCACCTCCCTTTTGGTATGGCTCTTTTTTGCAGGCAGGTTGGCCAAAATCAAAATAATCAGCACCACCAGCACCATCACACCGCAAAGGGCGTTCATCGAAAGATCCACCCGCACCTTGGTGGTGGAATAGATCATGGTGGCCAGCGTTTCTACCTCCACGCCCTTGAGGAAGAAGGTGATAACAAAATCATCCACCGAAAGGGTCAGCGCCATCATAAAGCCGGAGATGATACCGGGCATGATCTGGGGCAGAACCGCCTTGCGGAAGGCATGGGCGGGGGCGGCGCCCAGATCCAGCGCCGCTTCATAGATGGAAGAATCCACCTGCCGCAGCTTCGGCATCACCGCTAAGATAACATAAGGGATATTAAAAGTAATATGAGCCAGCAAAACGGTCCCGTAGCCCAGGCTGATGCCGGCGATGGAAAAGAGAAGCATCAAAGAAACGCCGGTGATGATATCGGGGTTTAAAACAGGAATGTAGGTAACATTCATGACCGCATTGCGCTGCCATTTGCGCAGACGCTGAATGCCGATGGCCGCCATTGTCCCGATAACGGTGGCGATGACCGAAGAGATGGCGGCGATGATCAGGGTATTGACCAGGGCACCCATGATCTCTTCGTCATGAAATAGGTTTACATAATTTTGCAATGTAAAACCGCTGAAAATAACTTTAGATTTACCTTCGTTGAAGGAAAAGAAGATCAGATAGGCAATCGGCAGATAAAGGAACCCAAAGATGAGGGCCATATAGCTTTTTTCGAAGAACTTTCTCATAGCAAGCCCTCCTTGGTTTCCTCATCCAGGGCGCTGAAGATGATCAGGATAAAGAGGATCAGGATCAGCATCACCAAGCTGATGGCCGCGCCCACATTGGGGTTATAGACCTGCAGGAACTGCTCCTGGATCACGTTGCCGATCAAATTATGCTTGGCACCGCCCAGTTTTTCGGAGATAACAAAGGTGGAGATGGTGGGAACAAACACCATGATAATGCCGCTTCCCACGCCCGGCATGGTCAGGGGCAGGATCACCTTGCGAAAAACGTTAAAGCGATTGGCGCCCAGATCCTCCGCCGCTTCGATCACCCGCTGATCTAATTTTTCCAGCGAGGTATAGATGGGTAGGACCATGAAGGGCAGATAGTTATAGATCAATCCCAAAACCACTGCGAAGGGGTTATTGGAGACCTGCAGGGGAATATCGGCGATCCGCAGCCAATTCTGCAAAAGATCCAGCAGATCCTGCAT
>JAFSBD010000204.1 GCA_017442025.1 Clostridia bacterium | reverse complement strand
TTCAAACAGACCAACCATCCAACCATGCTCTTCTTCCCGCTTGGCATACATTTCCTTGCGGTAGCGGGTGGTTTCACTTTCGGAACGCTTGCGCATGAAGTGGTAATAAGGCTGAGCGGTAACAACTACGCGCTCGATATCGCGGATCACGCTCAGGCAAAACGGGAAATCATCCCAGAATGTATCGGGAAAATACAGCTTATTTTGCCTTACATAATCAGCCAAAAACAGCTTATTCCAAGGAGTATAGAGCAGATTCTTATCAAACAATCGATAGGCATCTTTACGGAACTCATCCTGAGATGAATAGACCCGATCGGAAACCTGCTGGATCTGCACATATTTTTCTTCTTCATTGTAATAGGAATCGATATAATATCCCGTAATCACCAACTGGGATACGTTTTCCTCAGCCAATCGATACATATCTTCCAGCATAGTAGGCTCTGCCCAATCATCGGAATCCATGAAATAGAAGTACTTCCCTTCCGCTTGGTCGATTGCTGTATTACGCGCACTGGGAGCACCGCCGTTTTCTTTATGGATCACGCGAATACGCCCATCTTTGGCCGCATACTCATCGCAGATCTTTCCGCTTTCATCGGGAGAGCCATCATCCACCGCCCAAAGCTCCCAATCCTGAAAGGTTTGAGCCTGGATACTTTCGATGGCTTTGCCAACATATTCTTCCACACCGTATACCGGCATGATAATACTAATCGTTGCTTTCGTCATATTACTCCCCAAATACTTCTTTAACCATATTTAGCGCCGCGGCAATCACTTTATCCATATCGTAATAGCAATATTGCCCCAACCGCCCGCCAAACAAGACGTTTTCTTCTTGTTTGGCAAGCTCTGCATACTTTTCATAAAGGGAACTGTTTTTTTCGTCATTCACAGGATAATAAGGCTCCATCCCCTCCTGCCAATCCGCAGGATATTCCCGCGTAATAACCGTTTTGGGCTGGGTGCCGTATTCAAAATGCTTATGTTCGATCACCCGTGTATAAGGAGTTTCACGATCAGTATAATTGACCACGGCAACGCCTTGGAAATTCTCTTCATCCAAAACTTCCGTTTCAAACCGAAGGCTCCGATACTCCAATTTTCCGTAGCAATCGGAAAAATAGGCATCCAACATTCCGGTATAGAGAATTTTATCCGCCATGCCGGACCATTTGGCGCGATCCTCCAGAAAATCGGTATTGAGTTTGATATCAGCGCCTTCTAACAAACGCTCAACAATCTGATTATAACCGCCTTCGGGGATTCCTTGATAACGGTCGTTAAAATAGTTGTTGTCGTAAGTAAAACGAACCGGTAAGCGTTTGATGATAAAGGCAGGCAATTCCCTGCAGGGTCTGCCCCATTGCTTTTCGGTATAACCGCAAACTAATTTCTCATAGATATCCGTTCCGACCAAGCTGATCGCTTGCTCTTCTAAATTTTGGGGCTCGCCCTGGATGACCGCCCGTTGCTCCGCAATCTTTTTCTGCGCCTCTGCCGGAGTACGAACACCCCACATCTTATTGAAGGTATTCATATTAAAGGGCATATTATAGATCTCACCGTTGAAATTGGCAACCGGAGAATTGGTATAGCGATTAAAGGTGGCAAATTGATTCACAAAATCCCAAACCTCTTTATTATTCGTATGGAAAATATGGGCACCGTAACGATGGACAACCACATCCTCGATCTTCTCGCAATAAATATTGCCGCCGATATGAGAACGTTTCTCTAAAACAAGGCAGGTTTTCCCCCGCCGCATCGCCTCATGGGCAAAAACAGCACTGAATAAACCGCTTCCAACGATTAAGTAATCATAATGCACATAGATCCCCTCCTTTCATAGAACGGAATAGTACATTTTCAGTATACAATATTATTCTTAAAAAAACAAGTATTTAATTTTTTGGTAATTTGCATATTTAGTATTGACAAATTCGGTCAAACAGCTTATAATGTGTAAAGTTAAATGCTTTACATTGTCAAGAAGGAGTGTGAGGTTTGATGAAAAACCTGCAGTTTTCCCTGTTGATTGATTTCTATGGCAATATCCTCGCGCCCAAAATGAAGGACGCATTGGAACTATATTATAACGAAGACCTATCCCTTTCCGAAATTGCTCAGCATATGCAGATCACCCGTCAGGGTGTCCGTGATAATATCAAGCGTGGCGAGCAATTCCTAACAGAAACCGAAGAACGTCTCGGCTTCTTTAAGCGGTACTACGGTCTGGAAGACGATATGAGCCAGATCCGCAATCTCGCCATGAACATTCGGGATTTTAATAACCGCCATAATAAGACTGCCGAAATCAATCAATTCGCAGAAGAGATCGTCTCCATCGCAAGCAAGTTCGAAGAAGAGGAGTAATCAATGGCATTTGAAGGATTAAGCGAAAAGCTTGCAAGAGCTTTTAAAAACCTTCGGCAACACGGCCATCTTACCGAGGCCGATGTCAAAACCGCCATGCGCGAGATCAAGCTTGCGCTTTTAGAGGCGGATGTCAATTTCAAGGTTGTTAAAGAATTTATCGGAAAAGTATCCGAGCGTTGCGTTGGCAGCGATGTTATGGATAGCCTCACCCCTGCCCAGCAGGTTGTTAAGATCGTTAAAGAAGAATTGACCGCTCTGATGGGTTCCGAGGCTGCTAACATTAAATTAGCATCCAATCCCCCCACCATCGTAATGATGGTCGGTTTGCAAGGTACCGGTAAAACCACCCAAAGCGGTAAAATTGCGGGCTATTTCAAGAAGAAAGGGCGTCGGCCCTTGCTGGTGGCTTGCGACGTTTACCGCCCTGCCGCAATCACCCAATTGGAAGTTGTCGGCCAAGGGGTGGAAGTTCCTGTTTTTAAGATCGATGGCGAAAAAAATCCCGTCAAGATCGCCAAGGAAGCGGTTGCTCATGCAAAAAAGCATGGCAACGACCTTGTTATCCTGGATACTGCCGGTCGTCTCCATATCGACGATGCGTTGATGACCGAGTTATCCAATATCAAATCTACTGTTCAGCCCCATGAAATCCTGCTGGTTGTTGATGCAATGACCGGCCAGGATGCGGTGAACGTAGCAAAAAGCTTCCATGATCTTTTGGATATCGACGGTGTTGTTTTAACCAAGTTGGATGGCGATACCCGCGGCGGTGCCGCCCTTTCGGTTAAATATATTACCGGCAAGCCCATCAAATTTGCCGGTACCGGCGAAAAATTGGATCAGATCGAGCAGTTCCACCCCGATCGCATGGCATCGCGGATCTTAGGCATGGGCGATGTCCTTTCCCTGATCGATAAAGCCCAAGAGGCCTACGACGAAAAGGAAGCTCTCGCTTTAGAGGAGAAGCTGAAGAAAAACCGCTTCACCCTGCAGGACTTTCTGGACCAAATGCGCCAGATCAAAAAGATGGGTCCTATTGAAAATCTTCTCGGCATGATGCCGGGCATCAATCAATCTCAACTGAAAGATGTTCAGATCGATGAGCGTCAAATGGCCCGCACCGAAGCGATCATCCTCTCTATGACCCCTGAGGAACGGGAAAATCCCTCCCTGATGAACGCATCCCGCCGAAGAAGAATTGCCGCCGGAAGCGGAACATCGGTTGAAATGGTCAACCGCCTGCTCAAGCAATTTGAGCAGATGCAAAAAATGGTTAAACAACTGAACTCCAAAAAAGGCAAACGCCGCGGATTCGGTTTTTAATTTAGAACTAATTTGAAAGGAGTTGAATAAGAATGGCAGTTAAAATCAGACTGAGAAGACTCGGAGCGAAGAAAGCCCCCACCTATCGGATCGTTGTTGCCGATTCCCGCTATCCCCGTGATGGCAGATTTATTGAGGAGATCGGTACCTATAATCCCTGCACTGAGCCCGCTACTGTTACCATCGATAGCGAAAAGGCT
>JAFSBD010000203.1 GCA_017442025.1 Clostridia bacterium | reverse complement strand
TTCCCTTGGCTTTTGAAGGGATGAGCGCCGAAAAGATCTTGCCCAAAGAGGCAAAGGGCAGGATAAAGAGGGCGCGGAGAAAATCGATGGCGATAAGGGCTGAAAAACCACCCTCCAAGGGCGCGCCGCCCACTGTAGAGATAAAATAGCACCAAACCGCCAGCGCATAAACATAGACAAGGGTATGGAACATTGCATTGGCGGATAGAAATAGGGCGGGCAGCAGCAATATTGCCGAAAGGGCCAAAACGATCTGCATCGCCCCGAATTTACATTTTTTGATCGCCAATACGACGCTTGCCGCAGCAAACAGCGCGATCATGAAAAGCATCCCGCCGAAGGGATGGCTGACAACGGGAAAAACTCTGCAAAAGGCATAGCCTGCCAAAACCGCCAGCCAAGCAAACAGAATATCCGCAATCGAAAACGATTCCTTTACCGGCGGTGCATAGATCGGCACGCCGGTTTGAGGGTCAAAACGAACTTCATTTTGATTCATTTCTGCCATGGTTTAATCCTCCTCTACATATTCCATAATATCCTCGATCTTGCAATCAAGCGCCTTGCAAATGGCATCCAAAGTTGAAAAACGAATGGCCTTCGCCTTATTATTCTTTAAAATGGAAAGGTTTGCAAGGGTGATGCCCACCCGCTCGGAAAGCTCATTCAACGAGATCTTTCGTTTGGCCATTGCCACATCTAAGTTAATTCGAATCATCAGAGCACCACCTTTAAACTGTGAGATCATTTTCGGCCTTAATGGCAGTTGCTTCTTCGATCACATTTTTTACCACCCGCAGGCACAGCCCAAGGAAAAAGCCCGCAAAAGCCAAAGCAAAGGATAACTCAAAGTAAAAACCAAGCGCCCCGAAAAGCAGGCCCAGCAAGATCCCGCACCAGGAAACCCCGCGGATCAAACCGGCACTTTGGGCGGTAAACACCAATCCTTTACGCACCCGCAAAAGCAATGCAATCAGCAGGCAATCGGCCAACGCACAAACAGCCAGAAGTCCATAGGATAAACCGAGAACAAAAGCGCGCCCGCCGGCGGTGATCCCCTGGCGCACGCCGGAATTATCGGGCAGATTGATTAACGTATTCACCAACCATGGCATGATGAAAGACCCGGCAATCAGCGCAACCATAAAGAAAGCGGCAAGCGCAAGAGACAGCCAAACAGATGTTTTACGCGAAATTTTAAACATAGAAAATACCTCCGATCCTTTTCAACTGCATCATAGCATAGAAAAAACGCGATGTCAACATAAATTTATCGATTTTCAATAAATTTTTATTTTTTATCAATAACATATAACTGCAAAAAGAGCGTTCCCTTTGGAACGCTCTTTTAAATATTATTCGACAATATTTGCACGTTTGCACATTTCCCGATATTCCTTCGGGCTCATACCGACGCGACTTTTGAAGATACGGGAGAAACAATAAATATTGGTATAACCCACCGCGGTGCAGACCTGGGAAACGTTGAGATCCTCTTCCTCAAACATTTTCTTGGCGCGCTGGATCCGATAATCAATAATATAATTCTGAGTGCTTTTATTTTTATAGGTTTTGAAAAGGCGGGATAAGTAGCTACGCTCAATACCCAACATATTGGCGATATTTTCCACGCTTAAATTTTCATTATAATGCTCTTTTATGTATTCCACCGCGCGATTCATATAAAAGTTCTTCGCGGGAATCTTGCGGGCCACCAAGCTATCTTCCACACACTCCAGCAAAGCGGCAAAGCAGCCCGAGATCGCAAACAGGCTTTGATACTTTTTATTACATTCCATAAACAGATCATAGGCCAGGTCCATCGCCTTATGGGAGGAGGAAAAATCGATCAGCGGAGTTTGGGTAGTAAGGCCCAATCGGTCAATGAATTTCCCCACATCTTCGCCCGCCAGCTCCACGCCGATA
>JAFSBD010000202.1 GCA_017442025.1 Clostridia bacterium | reverse complement strand
CTGATCGGCGCGGGATATACCCCCCAAGAGGCCATCCAAAAAATCGGGATGGTGGTGGAAGGCATCAACGCCTTAGAGGCGGCGATGCGCCTGGCAAAGCAATATGAGGTGGAAATGCCCATCACCTTTGCCGCCGATGCCATCATTTCCGGCCGAATCACCCCGGCGGATGCCGTCCGCAAACTGATGGAGCGGGAAGCAAAACCGGAAACAATCGAAAACTGAACCTCAAAGCCCGATGATTTCATCGGGCTTTTTCTTTATATTGCCTAAATCGGCAAATTGTGATATATTTATCATATTAAAACAAAGGAGCATCGGCATGAAAACAAAGCTTTCGGCGCGCTTTTGGTGCGCACTTACCCTCTTCAGCCTGGTGGGGCAGATCGCCTGGGTTGTGGAGAATATGTATTTCAATGTATTCATCTATAAAATGTTTAACGCCTCGGCGGGGGATATTTCGGCGATGGTGGCCGCCTCGGCCGTTACTGCCACTTTGACCACTGTTTTGATCGGGGCACTTTCCGATCGGGTTGGCAAGCGCAAGCTCTTTATCTCCGCAGGGTGTATGCTCTGGGGCATCTCCATCCTGAGTTTTATCTTTTTGCGGGAAGAGATCATTGCCGCCTGCTTCCCCATGGCCGCTTCAGCGGCCGCAGTGGGCGTTTCATTGGCCATTATTTTAGACTGCCTGATGACCTTTTTCGGCTCGGCGGCCAACGATGCAGCTTTCAACGCCTGGTTGACCGATTCCACCGACCATACCAATCGCGGCGCGGCGGAAGGCATCAATTCCATGATGCCGCTGGTAGCGATCTTGGTTGTTTTCGGCGGGTTTATGTTCTTTGACCTCTCCAAGGCCCAAAGCTGGAGTTGGATCTTTGCCATCATCGGCGGGCTGGTTTTTATCATTGGCTTTTTGGGATTATTCCTGATCCAGGAGCCGAAGATCGAGCCGATCAAGCAACCCTATCTCCAAAGCATCTTTTACGGTTTCCGCCCCGCGACCATCAAGGAAAACTCCACCCTTTACCTAACGCTGGCGGGCTTTATTCTTTTCAATATCTCCATTCAGATCTTCATGCCCTATCTCATCATTTATTATGAAGTCTCCCTGGGGATGGCCGATTATGTTCTGATCATGGCGCCCGCCATCATCTTAGCGGCGATCGCCACCTTCTTTTGGGGGAAGGTCTATGATAAAAAAGGCTTTCGGTTTTCGGGCCTGATCGCCCTTTGCGTTTTGGGGCTTGGCTATATCGGGCTTTATCTTTTCCGCGCTACCCTTCCGGTCTTTTTCGGCTCCTTACTGATGATGAGCGGGTACTTAGCGGGAATGGCCGTTTTCGGCGCGATGATCCGCGACCATACCCCCGAAGGCAAGGCAGGGATGCTCCAGGGCGTGCGCATCTTTTGCCAGGTGCTGATCCCGGGGATCATCGGCCCCTATATCGGCAAGACAGTCTTAAATAATGCCGAAACGATCGTCAACAGCGACGGAACGACCTCCTTTGTTCCCAACGAGAATATTTTCTTGGCCGCGCTGATCGCGCTGATTTTGGTATTTCCCCTTTTCCTGCTTTTGAATAAGATAAAGAAGCAGGAATTTGCCACCCTGAAAACTCCTTTTGAACCTCAACTCTCCGCAATTCCTTATAGCGAATATCCCCGCCCCCAGCTAAAGCGGGAGTCCTACCTCTGCCTCAACGGCGAATGGGATCTCACCATTCAAAGCGGCAAAAAAGAAATCTCTAAAAAGATCCTGGTCCCCTTCCCGCCGGAGAGCCGCCTTTCAGGCGTTGCGCGTTTAACGCAGAAAAAGGAAAAATTGATCTATTCCCGCACCTTCACCCTGCCGCAAGGATTCCAAAAAGACCGTGTAATTCTGCACTTTGGTGCCGCCGATCAATATGCGGATATTTACTTAAATCATACTAAGGTGGGCATCCATGCCGATGGATATCTGCCCTTTTCCCTTGACATTACCTCCGCCCTCCAAGAGGGGGAAAACCTTCTGCAGGCGGAGATCCGCGACCCGATGGATAAAGCCCTGCCCTACGGAAAGCAACGCTATAAACGGGGCGGAATGTGGTATACCCCCATCAGCGGAATCTGGCAGAGCGTCTGGCTGGAGAGCGTTCCGGAGCAATATATCCGCAATTTAAAGATCACCCCCGCATTGGACGGCGTTACCATCGAAGTGGAGGGCGGTGCGGAAGAAAAGCGGCTGATCCTCCAAGATGGAAAGGAATATACCTTTACGGGGGGTCGCATTCATATCCAACCCGAAGAGCCCCATCTTTGGACACCCGAAGACCCCTATCTTTATTCATTTACCCTGCAATCGGGCGAGGATCAGGTCGAATCCTATTTTGCCCTGCGCACCATCACCGTCGGTGAGGCCAACGGCCATGCCACCCTTTGCCTCAACGGCAAACCTTATTTCTTCCACGGGCTTTTGGATCAGGGCTATTTCAGCGACGGTATCTATCTGCCCGCCACCCCCGAAGGCTATAAGAACGACATTCTGCAGATGAAGGCCTGCGGCTTTAATATGCTTCGCAAGCACATCAAGTTGGAGCCCGATCTTTTCTATTATTATTGCGATACCCTGGGGATGATCGTTTTTCAGGATATGGTCAACAGCGGCCATTATGATTTTATCATCGATACCGCTCTGCCCACCCTCTTTTTGCGCCGCGGCGTTACCCATCGGGCAAGCAAGCTGCGCAAAACCTTTTTCCATCGCCATGCCAAAGGGATCATAGATGCCCTTTATAACCACCCCAGCGTTTGCTACTATACCATCTTCAACGAAGGATGGGGTCAATTCGAGGCCGATGCCTGCTATGACCGCTTAAAGGCCTTAGACCCCGGGCGGATCTTCGATACCACCTCGGGCTGGTTTAAGGAGCAAAAAAGCGATGTAGAAAGCGATCATATCTACTTCAAGCCTATCCGCCTGCGAGCGGTGAAGGGCAAGCCAATGGTTCTTTCGGAATTCGGCGGCTATTCCTGCCGCTTGGCCGATCACGCCTTCAATCCCGCCAAGAATACCGGCTATAGCGTTTTCACCGATCAGCCCGCCGAATTTCAGCAAAAGCTGATCGATCTCTACGATCGGGAAGTCGTTCCTGCCATCGGCGAGGGGCTTTGCGCAACCGTTTTGACCCAGCTCAGCGATGTGGAGGACGAAACCAACGGCCTGATGACCTATGATCGGGCAGTTTTGAAGGTGGAGCCCCAAGCCATGCAAGGGTTGAACGAACGGTTGCAAGCCGCTTTCAAAATTGCAAACAATTCTTAAATTTTTGCAAAAACGGTTGACCGTTCCCCAAAAGAGGGTTAAAATTTAGACAGATTTTTTGAACCGGGAGGATTGCACCATTGGCATTAAAAGCAAAAATCAGCAAACGGCATTGTTTGGCCATCTTCTTATTGCTGGGCAGCAACCTGCTGTTTCTCTTAACCCTATGGCTTTTGAATAAATATGACCATATACTGCTGGATCAGGTGATCTACCAGATCAAAACCTCTGCCGCCGGCGCCAATCAGGATCTGCTGGGGAGCGCCTATGTGCAGGTTATACTCTTCGGCCTTTTGCTTACCGCATTGGAGATCTTTCTCTACCTGCTCCTTTCGGGGCAGCTCAAAGGCCGCTTTGCCCAAAGCAAACGCTACCTTTCCTATTGCACCACCAAGGCTTGCCGCTTTTTCAAAAAGATCGCCATGCCCTTCAGCGCGATCATGCTGGCCTTTTCCATCATCCTTTTTTCCGCGGAGCTGCGGCTGGTCCATTATATCGATGCCTCTGCCACCGATTCGGATTTTATTGAGCAACATTATGTAAGCCCAAATGAAGTGAAGCTGACCTTCCCCGCCCAAAAGCGGAACCTCATTTATATCTTTTTAGAATCGATGGAAAGCACCTTCGGCGATCCTGCCGCAGGCGGATCCATTACCGAAGATTTTATTCCCGAGCTGACCGCACTCGCGAAGGAAAACATCCAATTTTCCCATACCGACGGGTTGGGCGGTGCCCTTGTTTATAACGGCTCTACCTGGACTGCCGCGGGAATGGTGGCCCAAAGCGCGGGCATGATTGTGAAGATCCCGCTCACCGCCGAGACCTTCGGCGGGAAGGAAGGCTATATGCCGGGGATCGTTACCATCGGCGATGTTTTGGAAAAGGAGGGCTATGCCCAAACCCTGCTGGTAGGCAGTGATGCGGATTTCGCAGGGCGGGAGACCTATTTTATCGAGCATGGGAATTATAACATTGTTGATATCAATTCCCTTAAAGAGGAGGGCCGCCTGCCGCAGGATTATCGGGAATGGTGGGGCTTTGAGGATGAAAAGCTTTTCGCCTTTGCCAAGGAAGAGCTCACCCGCCTGGCCGCAGGCAATCAACCCTTTAATTTTACCCTGCTGACTGCCGATACCCATTTCCCCGACGGTTATCTCTGCCCTCAATGTCCCAACGAGCATGAACTGCAATATTCCAACGTTTTGGCCTGTTCAGCCGATCAGGTGGCAGGATTTTTGGAATGGGTAAAGAAGCAATCTTTTTATGAGAATACCACCATCG
>JAFSBD010000201.1 GCA_017442025.1 Clostridia bacterium | reverse complement strand
CATCCACTTCCTGGATATATTCATCCAGATCGATGATGTTATCTTCGGCATCGGCAATGGCGGCAGCCATATCCTCTAATGCGTCCACAATATTGACGAACAGTTCCTTATAAGGATCTTCATCCTTCAATTTCATGCCCTGCAACAGGCCTTTGATATAAGCAACTTTTTCTAACATTGTTATCTCTCCTTATAGGCTTTAATTATTCCTTGGAACGGCCCATGTACTCGCCGGTGCGGGTATCGATCTGGATCTTCTCACCTTCGTTGATGAAGATGGGGACCTTAACGACCGCGCCGGTCTCCAAGGTGGCGGGCTTGGTAACGTTGGTAGCAGTATCGCCGCGAACGCCGGGTTCGGTTTCGGTGATAACCAAGTCAACAAAGAAGGGAGGCTCAACGCCGAAGATATTGCCCTTATAGGACATGATCTTAACAACGTCGTTTTCCTTCACAAAACGGAAGTTATCGCCCAGCTTTGCCGCCTCAACGGGGATCTGCTCATAGGTTACTTCGTCCATGAAATAATAGAGGTCGCCATCCTTATACAGATACTGGCAGTTCTGATAATCGATGGTGGCATTTTCAAATTTATCGGTAGGGTTGAAGGACTTTTCAACCACAGCGCCGGTAATGACGTTCTTAAACTTGGTGCGAACAAAGGCGGCACCCTTACCCGGCTTCACATGCTGGAATTCCACAACCTGGAAAACCTGACCGTCCATATCAAAGGTAACGCCGTTTCTGAAATCGCCTGCTGTAATCATATTTCTATTTCCTTTCTGCTATGAAAAAATTCTCTACATTATATTCTACATGATAAATCCGCATATTTCAAGTAAAATATTTGAAAAACGCCCAATATTACTGCATTTTTGCCTTTGCAACAGAATATAACGCCTGCATGGCAAGGGCATCTTTGCTTTGGGTGCCCGCGGATTCGCAGATAATGATGGGTTCCGCCCCTCTGCGCACCAAGACCTCTGCCAGGGGTTCAAAGGTCGGGCCGTATTGCTGATCCTCAAAGGTCAGGTGGCGTTTTTCCCCACCGGTGGTATATTCGATCTTGGAAAAATGGGCATGGAACCGCTTGGCACGCTCGGCACCCAGCGCATCCTCCATGGTTTGGAGCACCCGCTCATAATCCGCCGCGGTATAAAACAATCCTTGCTCTCTGGCATTTAGATGGCCGAAATCGATGGTAGGCAAAATCCGCGCATCGATTTGGCAAAGGGCCATTACTTCCTCCAGCGAACCGAGCTGATTGATCTTGCCCATCGTTTCGGGGCAAAGGATCAGATCCCAATAGCCTTCATGATCAAAAGCATCCACCGCCTTGCGCAGGGTATCGCTCGCCAAGGAGAGCGCCTCTTCTCTGCTGAGCTTGGCGCAGGAGCCGGAATGGAAGATGATGCGCTTTGCGCCGATCTTGCGGGCCAAAGCCGCGCTTTCCATCAGGTAGCGGATGCTTCCATTCCTCTTTTCCTCCTCCAGGGAGGACATGGAGATATAGTAAGGGGCATGGATCGAGAGGGTGATCCCGCAACGCTCCGCCTCCGCCTTCAGTTCTTTGGCGACCTGATCGTTCATCCGAACGCCGCGGCCGCATTCCACCTCATAGGCAGTCAGGCCGATCTTCTTTAAAAAGGCGGGCATCTGCGCGCTGTTCTTATTTCCTTCCGCTTTAAACCACTCGCAATTGCCGCCCGGGCCGAAATGGATCATTCCTTTGCATCCTTTCTTCGTTTCTTTTCAATGACCGGCGTTTCCAACCAACGCTTCAGCTTAAAAAACACCGTTTCCTTATGATCGATGGGCTCCACCAGAACGGTGATCATCCCCGCGCAATTGCCGCCCAGCATATCGGTATAGATCTGGTCCCCAACCAGCGCGATCTGCTCTGCGGGAAGGCCGAAGGTGCGCCGCACCTTATGAAGGGCAAAGCCCAGGGGCTTGCAGCTGCGGTGATAGGCGGGAACGCCCAATGTTTCTGCAAACAGCCCTACCCGCCTACTGCTATTATTGGAAACAATAGCAAAAGGAATTCCCTTTGCCTTCAGGCGGGCAAAAAGTTCCAGATTGGCCGCAGTGGGTTTCGGCTCGCGAAAACCCACCAATGTATTATCAATATCAAATATGATGCCCCGAATTTGATGACGCTCTAAAAATTCATCGGTCAGCGCAGATACATCAGGGAGCAAAAATTGCGGCATCAACAGCATTTTCGCCTTCTCCTTTAAGTTGTTACTATTTTCTTAATTATAGCAAAGGATCATTGTTTTTTCAAGATTTATCGTGTATAATATCTTCAAGAATGAAAGGATGTGGCGTATGAAATTTCCCTTTTCCAAAGAACAACGCAGCTGGGGCTTTGTTGCCTTTACGGTAGTGGCCGCGGGCGCGGTTTTTATTGCCATTCTTCTGCACCTTGGCGAGGTATTTGCGGCGGTTAAGACCGTTTTATCCCTTTTTGTCCCCTTCTATATCGGCTTTG
>JAFSBD010000200.1 GCA_017442025.1 Clostridia bacterium | reverse complement strand
CTAATCAATAATGTTCGGGGAGTCCAGGGCTATACCGGCAGTTTCATGGGTGAGAAGATCTCAGAGATTTCCAGCTGCATGGGTATGCCCTCCATGGGGATCTATAGCTATGAACTGTTTGAATTTTTTGATGTAGACCAAATTCTGCGCGTGGGCTCTGCGGGGGCTTTGCGGGCGGATATTAAGGTGCGCGATATCGTTTTGGGCGCGGGTGCTTGCACCAATTCCGCCTATGCCGAGCAGTTTCATCTGCGGGGCAGTTTTGCGCCCATTGCCGATTTTTCCTTGCTGGAAAAATGCGTGAAGGAGGCACGGGAGATGGGGCTTTGCTATCATGTTGGCAACCTGCTCTCCTCCGATACCTTTTATGACGCAGGCGAAGGGGATACCCTTGCCTGGGGCAAGATGGGCGTAATGGCGGTGGAGATGGAGGCGGCGGCTCTTTATATGAATGCGGCCCGTTGCGGCAAAAAGGCACTGGCCATCTGCACCATCTCCGATTCCTTGGTAACGGGCGAGGCCACCACCGCCGAGGAACGGCAGAACTCCTTTACCGATATGATGGAACTGGCTTTGAGAACAGCGGTGAAAAAATGAAAACATTTCTGATCGTTTTGGATAGCCTGGGCGCAGGCGCGTTGCCCGATGCCGCCGATTTCGGTGATGCGGGGGCGCATACGTTAAGGAGCGTTTCCAAAAGCCCTTATTTTTCCGTTCCCAATCTCAAAGAGATGGGGATTGGCAATATTGAAGGGCTGGAATTTCTGGGCGCCCATGGGGCACCGAAAGCCGCTTTCGGGCGGGCGATGGAACGCTCCAAAGGAAAGGATACAACGGTGGGCCATTGGGAATTGGCGGGAGTGGTTTCTCCTGCGCCGTTGCCCACTTTTCCTCAAGGATTCCCCCAAGAATTGATGAATGAATTTGAAAAGGTCAGCGGGCGGGGCGTGCTCTGTAACCGCCCCTATTCCGGCACGCAGGTGATCGCCGATTTCGGCGACGAGATGGTGCAGAGCGGAAAGCTGATCGTTTATACCTCGGCTGATAGCGTTTTTCAGATCGCGGCCCATGAGGAGGTCGTTCCCTTGGAAGAACTTTATACTATCTGCCGCAAGGCCCGCGCCCTCTTAAAGGGGGCATGGGGCGTCGGTCGGGTGATCGCCCGCCCCTTTATCGGGGAGAAGGGGCATTATACCCGCACTGCCAATCGGCGGGATTTTTCTCTTGCGCCGCCCAAAGACACCCTTTTGGATGTTTTGCAAAAGGCGGGCGTGCCTACCGTTTCGGTGGGCAAGATCGCGGATATCTTTGCGGGCAGGGGGATCGATCGCTCCATCCCTACCCATGGAAATACCGAAGGTTTAGCGGTAACGCTGGGGCTGGCGAAGGAAGATTTTGAGGGGTTTGTTTTTGTAAACCTTGTGGATTTTGATATGCTCTATGGCCATCGCCAGGATAAGGATGGCTATGCCAAGGCCTTGAAGGAATTTGACGACTGGCTGCCCCGCTTTCTGGAGCAGATGGGGGCGGAGGATCGGCTGATCATCACCGCCGACCACGGTTGCGATCCCGCCGACCAAAGCACCGACCATACCCGCGAGTATGTTCCCATCCTGGTCTATGGGAAAGGCCTTGCGCCCAAGCCCTTGGGCACGCGTGCAAGCTTTTGCGATATCGGGCAGACCGTTGCCGCATGGCACGGCGCGACCCTTTCGGAAGGAGTAAAAATGCTATGACCGACCGCGAACTTTTAAATCAGGCCCTCATCGCCCGCGAAGCGGCCTATGCCCCCTATTCGGGCTATCGGGTAGGGGCGGCGCTTTTGAGCGTTAACGGAACGGTCTATACCGGTTGCAATATGGAAAATGCCTCTTATTCCGCTACCCTCTGCGCCGAGCGGGCCGCTTTTTCCGCCGCCATCGGTGCGGGGGAGCGCGCCTTTCGGGCGATCGCTATCGCGGGCGGAAAAGGGCGGAAAGCCGATGAGAAGGTGGCACCCTGCGGGGTCTGCCGCCAGGTGATGGCGGAATTTGTCGATGCGGATTTTGCCGTTATTTGGGGCAATGATCAAGTGCTGGAACGCCATTCTTTGGAGGAACTGCTTCCCTTTGCCTTTGACCGAAAAAATCTGGAGGATTGAACCATGCGCGCTGTGGATCTGATTGAAAAGAAAAAGAGGGGCGAAGCCCTCTCGTTGGATGAGATCAAGTTTTTGATCGATGGGTTTACCAAAGGGGAGGTGGCCGACTATCAGATGGCGGCTTGGGCGATGGCGGTCTGCTTTCGGGGCATGACCGAGGAAGAGACCGCCCATCTCACCGCCTGCATGGCCCAAAGCGGCGGGCAGGTGGATCTTTCTGCATTGGAAAAAACGGTGGATAAGCATAGCACCGGCGGGGTGGGGGATAAAACCACCCTGATCGTCGCCCCCATCGTTGCCTCTTTGGGGGCAACGGTCGCCAAAATGAGCGGCCGCGGCCTGGGCCATACCGGGGGAACGGTGGATAAATTAGAATCCATCCCCGGCTACCGCACCGCCCTCTCCATCGAGGAATTTTTGGATCAGGCCGATAAGATCGGGCTGGTGGTAACGGGCCAGAGCGGCGACCTGGCCCCCGCCGATAAAAAACTTTATGCCCTGCGGGATGTTACCGCAACGGTGGATTCTGTTCCCTTGATCGCTTCCAGCATCATGAGCAAAAAGCTGGCGGCAGGCGCAAAATCCATTGTTTTGGATGTTAAAACGGGGAGCGGGGCGTTTATGAAAACCGCCGAAGAGTCCGCCCGGCTGGCCAAGGCGATGGTGGAGATCGGCGCGGCCTGCGGAAGGCGGGTCTCGGCGCTGATCACCAATATGGATCTGCCCTTGGGGCAGGCGGTGGGTAATGCTCTGGAGGTGGAGGAGGCCCTGGCCGTTTTGCAGGGCGAAGGCCCCGAGGACTTAAAAGAAGTCTGCCTGGCATTGGCGGCGGAAATGATCGCCCTCAGCCATGAACTGCCCGCTGAGGAAGCGCGCCAAAAGGTTGAGAAAGCCTTGGAAAGCGGCGCGGCCTATAAAAAAATGAACGAGTGGATCGCCGCTCAGGGCGGGGACTTGGATGCCTTTGCCAGAGAGCGGGAAAAAGGGTGCGCAGAATATACCGTTTGCGCTCCTGCCGATGGCTATATTGCCCGCATGGATGCCCAAAAGATCGGCATTTCCGCCATGCTTTTGGGCGCAGGGCGCGCCCGCAAGGAGGATCTCATCGATCCTGCGGCGGGCTTGATCTTATTAAAGAAAACCGGGGATGGGGTTCAAAAAGGGGAGCCCATCGCCAAGCTCTTCTCCGCAACGGTCAAAGATTTCGGGCAGGCAGAGAAATGCTACCTGGAAGGGTTGGAATGGGCCGATCAAAAGCCTACCCTTTTGCCCTTGATCCTGCGGAAGATTGGGGTGGAATCCGATGGATAATTTTTTGCGTTGCCCGGTTTGTAAGGGTGCGCTTACCAAAGGTGAAAAAGAGTATTCCTGCTCGGGCGGCCATCGGTTTGATCGGGCGCGGCAGGGATATGTTAACCTCCTGCAAAGCCAGCGTTCCTCCAATCGCAACCATGGGGACGACCGCGCCATGATCCTGGCGCGGCGGGACTTTTTGGAGAAGGGGTTTTATGGCCCGTTGCGGGATTGTTTGAAGGAAAAAGTGTATTTTTACACCGAGAAAAACGGCGTAATTGCCGATGCAGGCTGTGGGGAAGGCTGGTATGCCGAGCCCTTATGCGCCGACTATCGGGTGATCGGCATGGATATTTCCAAGGACGCTTTGAAATGGGCGGCTAAGCGGGATGGCTTTACCCACCTGGCGGTGGCAAGCTGCTATGATATGCCGCTGATGGATGGGGCGTTGGATGGGCTGATCAATTTCTTTTCCCCCCTGGCCGATAAAGAATATGCCAGGGTGCTCAAGGCAGGCGGATTTTTGTTTCGTGCTGTTCCCGGAGAGCATCATTTATGGGAACTGAAAACAGCGGTTTATGATATGCCTCTGCCCAACCGCCCCGAGCGGGAGGATCTGGAAGGGCTTGCGTTGATCGAGCGGTGCCCGCTCTCCTTTTCGGTGGAGCTTCAAAATCAAGAGGAGATCCAAGCCCTCTTCCAAATGACGCCCTATAGCCACCGCACTTCCCAAAAGGATCGGGAAAAGCTTTTGCAATATG
>JAFSBD010000199.1 GCA_017442025.1 Clostridia bacterium | reverse complement strand
GCGATGGGCGATTCGGTGATAGTTACTTGGAAGGTATCGCTTGCGCCCAAAAGAGAACCTGTTACGGTATGGGTTCCAACGGTCCAGGGCTCTTCTAATTGCAACGTCCAACTATTATCCTCGATCCAGTACCAGTCTTCATCGATGATATAATAATCGTCAATTTCTTGGGTGGAGCCATCTTTAAAGGTGACAGTGGCTGATAATTCGGGAGAATAATAGTAAACTTCTTCGTTGTAATAACCGTTTGTATGCTCAATGATGGTAACATCCTTAATGTCGATGCTTGCGATGGGCGATTCGGTGATGGTTACATTGAAGGTATCGCTTGCGCCCAAAAGAGAACCTGTTACGGTATGGGTCCCAACCGTCCAGGGCTCTTCTAATTGCAACGCCAAACTATTATCCTCGATCCAATACCACTCATCCTCGAGGATCAAATAATCGTTAATATCTTGAGTAGAGCCATCTTTAAAGGTGACAGTGGCTGATAATTCGGGAGAATAACAGTAAACTTCTTCGTTGTAATTACCGTTTGTATGCTCCATGATGGTAACATCTTTAATGTCGATGCTTGCGATGGGCGATTCGGTGATAGTTACTTGGAAGGTATCGCTTGCGCCCAAAAGAGAACCTGTTACGGTATGGGTTCCAACGGTCCAGGGCTCTTCTAATAATTGCAACGCCCAACTATTATCCTCGATCCAATACCACTCATCCTCGAGGATCAAATAATCGTCGATGTCTTGAGTAGAGCCATCTCTAAAGGTAATGGTTGCCGATAAGGAAAAAGAGTCATAGTAGTAATTCCCCTCAGCATAAGATCCGTTTGTATGCTCAATGATGGTAACATCCTTAATGTCGATGCTTGCAATAAGCGGCACTTCCGCTTGGCAATAAATGCAATGATAGTCTTCATAAGAATGCCCACCTAAATTGGGATTTTTAATGCAGGAATCGTAGTGCCAGGTTGCCGATTGGAGGGCATCGTTGCTGCTCTCGATCTGGATATCTCCTTGGGGCCCGCCATACCAAATGTCGGTAAGGGAAGAGCATCGCACAAAAGCACCCATGAAAATAGAATAAACCTCCGGCATAACAACAGTTTTCAAGTTGCTGCAATCGGCAAACATAAGCATCGGGATGGAGCCGATATTGCCGAGCAAGGTAACCTTTTCCAGATTGGTGCACTCGGAAAAGGCACCCATTCCTATGTACTCAACTCCTTGGGGAACAACAATGCTTTTAAGATTGGTGCATCCGCCAAAAGCAGCTCTTCCGATCTGGTTCAGGGTGCTCGGAAGGGAAACCTCTTCCAGCAATGTGCAATCAAAAAAGGAGATGTTTGCGAGGGAAGTAACGCCTTCCTCGATAACAACTTTAGTAATTTCCGTTCCCCAAGGGAGCGGCACTCCGCCGGAATAATCACCGGTAGCACCATTTCCCGAAATGGTAAGAACGCTGCCGTCTAAAACCCAGGTGCAATCGCCGGTAGTGCCGGATTGCATTGGTTCCGCGCCGACAGGGATGCCAAACAAGCTTGTTGGCAGCAGCGAAAATACCATGGTTAAAACCAATACCATTGATAATGCTTTTTTCATTGTGTTTCTCCTATTTAATACATAATATATTTATGGGCCGTTTGAAGCTCTTGCGGAATGGCGGGAAGGTCGTCGGGACCGATACTGTATCCCATTATGCGGTAACATCCGCCTTTATGTAGAGTATACCACACCCCCGCGGTGCGGCGCAACTTTTTTCTCTTTTCTGCCGTCTGTGCCTTTTTAGACAGCGAAAAGCGCGCCACACCAATCATTAGTGTTGCGCGCGCTTTCTATAAACGTTCAAAAATGATAGCACTTATTGAATTCGAGCACCATACCGCCGCGGATATTGTCTGAAAAGGAGTGGGGATTTTCGCTGTTTGAAGCAAACATATCATAATGATTCGGAATGTTCACTTTCGCGCCTATTTTCTTTGCAACAGCAAGTGCTTCGTCCACATTCATATTTCCAAGTCTGCCGTTTATACAGATAAATGTGAAATCGGGATCATATTTTGCAATTTCAAACAATTTTTCGTTATAAAGGGTATCGCCGCTGAAATAAAGGGTTTTCCCTTCCGCTTTAATAATAAGCCCGAAAGCCTCTGCGGTATGATCGGCAAAAACGGCGGTGATTTCGAAATCGCCAACGGTTATACTTTCGCCCACATTAAGTGCCGCTACCTTTTTCTTTCCCCATTTTTCAAGTTCGGTTTTTCCCTCATTCGTTGTTATGAAAAACGGATCGTTTTTTATATTCTTTACGGTATCGGGGTCTAAATGATCCAGATGATTATGCGTGCAGATCACCGCATCGCTCCGCACCGCTTCGGGAGCAATCGGAATGGGATGCAATCGCGGCCGCCCTACCACGCGATTAACGCTATCCGAAAGATAAGGGTCGATGATTATTTCTGTTTTTTCGGATCGAATAATATAGCCGCTTTGCCCTAAAAACCTTATTTTCATTGCACGCTTTTTCCCCCGTCAACGAAAATATTTTGCCCGGTAATATATCTTCCCTCTTCGCTGCAGAGCAGGCTAACGATCCCTGCGCAATCTTCGGGTTGACCGTAAAAGCCCAGCGGGATGGAAGCCGCCACCTTTTGGGCATAATCGGGATCGGAAAGCGCCTCCGCATTCCGATCGGTATCGATCACACCCGGGGCAACATTATTAACCGTGATATTAAAGGGCGCCAACTGCAACGAAAGGCTTTGCACCATATTGGTTTGCGCCGCCTTGGATGCGGCATAGACCAGCATATCGGGATGGGGCTTGGCCTCCTGCACCGAACCGATGGTAACAATGCGTCCATACTGTTTTTTCTTCATCCCTTCCGCCACCGCCTGAATCAACAGCATACTCGAAACAAAATTGCAATTAAGCTGCTCATAGCAGGCCTCGGTAGTGATCTCCTGCCAAGGCGTTCGATACTGCAAAGAGGCGTTGAGGATCAATACATCCGCATCGCCGACCTTTTTGCCCAGTGCTTTGGTTTCTTCCAGATCGCAAAGGTTGGCCATTGAAATTTCGGCGGTACCGCCCGCCTGCTCGATCAGAAGTTTGGTTTCTTGCGCTTTGGTGCGGTTGCCCGCACCGTGGATCCAAACAAAATATCCGTCCTTGGCCAGCCGCAGAGCGATGGCCCTCCCGATTCCTCGGGTAGAACCGGTAACAAGTGCTTTTTTCATAAACTCAAATCCTTTTTTATTGCGTTATGTATTTCCCGGCGCATCTTTATGACCTGCTCATAATTTTCCTTGCCGTATTTCTTTACGGTGGATAGGGTCGCATCGGATAAAAGGATAACAT